>JALEZT010000146.1 GCA_022772725.1 Eubacterium sp. | reverse complement strand
CAACATCGCATCTCATACCGTTTACATTCGGTATTTTTGAGCTTTCGCCAACATATATTCCCTCATAAATGCACCTGCCGAGATGCTCGGAAAAATGGCCGTAAATATCTTTATTTATAGTGCTAAATTTTTGGTTTGGGTTGATTAAATAATTTTCCATATACGCTCTCCCGATTTGTTTTTCTTAAAACTATCACAATAAGCCGATATTGTCAATAAAAAAAAATATAAATTTGATTTATTATAAAAATAGTTTTATAATTATTTCAGATAATGAAAGGCGTTGATAAATTATGAGAATTGAAAAGGCTGTTTCACTTATAAATGAGGTTAATGCAGACGCTCTTTTGCTTCTTAACGAAAGCAATATGCACTATTTTTGCGGCTTTTCGCCGAGTGAGGGAGTTGTTTTAATCTTCAAGGACGGGCAGGCATTTCATATAGTTGATTCAAGATATACCGAGGAGGCGCAACGACACGCCGAGGAAACGGGACTTGAAGTTATTGAAATAAATTCTAAATTTACCGATACTGTTGCAGAGCTTTGCAAAAAAAAGAATATTAAAGCAATAGCGTTTGAAAATGAAAGCATTTCTTTAAAGGCTTATAATTCATACAGGGATCCGCTTGGGTGCGATTTTATCCCGATAGAAAACAAACTTATGAGAATAAGAAATGTTAAGGACGATGAAGAAATCCGCCTTATGAAGGAAGCAAATGCAATTGCCGAAAAAAGCTTTATTGAACTGCTTAATCATATAAAGCCTGATAAAACGGAAAAGGAGCTTCAAGCCTATTTTGATTATCTTATGCTCAAAAACGGCTCCGACGGCGTTTCCTTTTCAACAATTTTATTGACGGGAAGCCACACTTCACTTCCGCACGGTGTTCCGTCTGACAGAAAAATTCAAAAGGGCGATTTTGTTTTAATTGATTTCGGTGCAACCTGCAAGGGATATCATTCGGATATGACAAGAACATTTGCAGTCGGCTCTGCAACCGATGAAATGAAGGAAATGTATAATCTTGTTTTAAGAGCACAAAAGGCAGGTATTAATTCGCTTAAAGCAGGTGCAAGGTGCGCTGATGTTTATAAATCGGCTTATGATGTGCTTGAAGAGAAAAATATGGGAAAATATTTTCGCCATTCGCTCGGCCACGGAGTCGGTCTTGATATTCACGAGGGATTTTCCGCCTCTCCGAAAAGCAATGATGTTTTTGAAGCGGGAAACATAACCTCGATTGAGCCGGGTATATATATTCCCGATAAATTCGGAATAAGAATTGAAGATGTTTGCATTGTTACAAATAACGGAAATGAAAATATTTCAACAGTTAATAAGGAATTTATGATTATATGAAAAAAGCGCAGAGGCAAATTTCGCTTCTGCGCTTTTTGTTTATTTCTTTATTTCAATGAATTTATATCCTGCGTCCGTTACTGCCTTGCGGATTGCCTCCTCGTCAGCCTCTCCGCTTTCAATCACTGCTCTGTTTTTAGTGTGGTCTGCCGTAACGGTTAAGCCGATTTCGGCAAGCGCCTTTGTTACCGCCGCTTCACAATGAGAACACATAAGCCCCTCAATAACGATATACGGCTTTTTTTCCTTTTTGAATATACTCATATCTATATCCCCTTTCTTATTTCTTTTATGATATATTTTATCAATATTAACGGTATTAAGCCTTAAAGCGTTTATAACAACGCAAAAGCTTGAAAGGCTCATTGCCGCCGCGGCAAACATAGGATTAAGCGTTAGTCCGAACGGCTTATAAAGCACACCTGCCGCAATGGGAATACCGATAATATTATAAATAAATGCCCAAAAGAGATTTTCTTTTATATTAAGAAGAACTCTGCGTGAAAGATTTATTGCCCTTGAAACATCAAGCGGATTGCTTTTCATAAGAACAACATCTGCGCTTTCAATTGCAACATCTGTTCCTGCACCGACTGCAATGCCCGTATCTGCCCTCGCAAGTGCTGGAGCGTCGTTTATTCCGTCGCCAACCATAGCAACGCTTCCGAATTGAGAAAGCGCACGAACCTTAGCCTCTTTTTCATCGGGCAAAACCCTTGCAACAACATTTTTTATGCCGACTGAATTTGCAACGGCGTTTGCGGTTTCCTGCGTGTCCCCCGTTATCATAACTGCTTGAACGCCCATATTGCTAAGCCTTTCAACCGCATCCCTGCTTTCGTTTTTCACGGTGTCTGCAACTGCTATAAGTCCCAAGAGCTCGTTTTCAAGTGAAAAATAAAGAGGAGTTTTTCCTACCCTTGAAAGCCTTTGAGCGCTTTCTGCCATTTCCTCGGGAATGCTGACATATTTTGAAATAAAGCCTTCATTTCCTGCATAAACGGTTTGGCCGTCAACCTCTGCGCAAATACCGTTACCTGCAAATGCTTTAAATTTTTCTGCATTAATTAAAGATATATTATTTTCTTCACAATAAGAAACAACTGCCCTTGAAAGCGGATGCTCACTTTTACTTTCAGCCGAATAGGCATATTTTAAAAGCCTATTGTTATCGTTGCTTATTATATCGGTTACAGACGGATTTCCCTGAGTTATCGTTCCCGTTTTATCAAAGCAAACAATATCGGTTTTTCCGCATTGCTCAAGGCTTTCGGCGGTTTTAAAGAGTATTCCGTTTTTTGCCCCCTTTCCGCTTCCGACCATTATTGCAACAGGAGTTGCAAGGCCAAGTGCACACGGGCAGGAAATAACAAGCACGGAAATTCCCCTTGCAAGCACAAAGCCAGCGTCTTCGCCTGCTATTATCCAGCAAATCATAGTTATGATTGAAATAACTATAACCGCAGGAACAAATACTCCCGAAACCTTATCCGCTATTTTAGCAATCGGCGCTTTTGTAGCGGAAGCATCCGAAACCATTTGAATTATTTTGGAAAGAGATGTATCTTTTCCAACCGAAACAGCCTTACATTCAAGATAACCGTGGAGATTGACTGTTCCTGCATTAACTCTGTCTCCCTCTGCCTTATCAACAGGAATGCTTTCTCCCGTAAGCGCAGATTCATCAGCGGCACTTTCTCCGCTTATAACAATG
>JALEZT010000141.1 GCA_022772725.1 Eubacterium sp. | reverse complement strand
GAGCCTATTGCATAAAGCGAATTATTTGTTTGCCATCTTGCGCCGAGCGGCTCGAAATCCTTATTTGTAAACGCTTCAAGCTTTGTTTGGATATATTTAGGGAATATTTCGGGGAACATCAAAACCGCAAAAACAAGAGCGACAACAAGTCCTAAAAGCAAAAGCATTATTTTTTTGTTTGAACCGCCGGCAAGCATAAGCGAAAAGCCGATGACACCGACGATAATTGTTCCCGACATATGATTTTCAAGCAAAATCAGCATACAGAATATTCCGATGATAACACCAGGATAAATAAAGCCGTATTTGAACTTTTTGATTTTAGCCGCAAACATACTGAAATATGATGCGAGAGTTACAACAAGAGTAAACTTTGCAACATCCGAGGGCTGAAACTGCCCTATACCGGGAACTCTTATATATCTTCTGAACTGTTCGCCCTCATCGGTTGCTACATTCGTGTGATAAAACAAAACAAGCACAAGCAAAAAGAGCGTTACCGCAAGAAGATAAGGGGTTATTGCTTTAAATATTTTGAAATTCAGCTTTGAAACAACAAGCATTATTAAAACGCCTGCCGCCGCAAAGATAAACTGCTTTAAAAAGAAATGATACGAATCTCCGTACTTGAAATAAGCATAAGGATAGGAAGCGGAAAAAAGCATAACAAGCCCGACAGAGAGGATTATTATAACAAGAGCGAAGAAAGGAACATCAAAGCCGCCCGTTATGAAAATATCCGATTTTCTTAAACCTGCAAAGCTTCTTTCGGGCTTAACAACCGTTGAAGCCGCAGACGAACTTGCAGACTGCGCTTTTCTGCGTGGCTTTCTTTTGCCCTTTTTATCTTCCCCGCCGTTACCGTCATTATCTCTGTATATAACGGGAGGTGTTAATTTTTCAGGCATAAAATCCGCTCCTTTGAATAATGAATAAATTATCTTACTGCATTGCCGAAATATTCAAGCAAAACGGCAATTGCGCAACCTATTGCGTTTACCGCCGAGAAAACAACGCAGATTTTCTTTTCCTTCCAGCCGCACATTTCAAAATGATGATGAATGGGAGCCATTTTGAATATACGCTTTCCGTGGGTTATTTTGAAATATCCGATTTGGATAATATCACTCATAGTTTCGCAAACATAAACAATTCCTATCGGAAGAAGAAGCAACGGGCATTTAATCATATAGCCGATTGCCGCAACAAGTCCGCCGAGGAAAAGCGAGCCCGTGTCGCCCATAAAGGTTTTGGCGGGATTCCAGTTCCAGCAAAGAAATCCGAGCACACCGCCGAGCAGAGCACCCGAAAGAATACCGAGGCCTGCATAGCCCTGAATATAAGAGAATATTATAGCGGTTACGGCAACAGTTGCCGTTACAGATGAGCAAAGTCCGTCTATTCCGTCTGTTAAATTTACGGAATTAACACAGCCGTAAATAATAACAATAGAAAGTGCCCAGAAAACAATGCCAGTGAAAATATTTTTAGAAAAATCAACTGCACCTATAAAAGGAATATACCAAACGGTGTTTTTTGAAATCCAAAGAGTTAAAACAAAGCCGAGAGTCATTATAAGCTGACCGAGAGACTTTTGCCTTGCAGTTAAGCCCTCGTTTCTTTTAAGCTTGATTTTAATATAATCATCGCAAAAGCCGACTATTCCGCAGCCTAATGCAAGGATAAGCCCTGCTATAACAAGAATGTTTTCTCTGCCCGTTAATATTGCGGAATAATCGCTTTCAAGATTTCCGCCAGAAAAACTGAAAATCAGCGCAGAAGCAATAAATGAAACTATAATTCCGATAATGAACATCAAGCCGCCCATATTCGGAGTGCCCTGCTTTGATTTGTGCCACGAGGGGCCTATATCAAGAATAGTTTGACCGAATTTTAACTTACGAAGCCACGGAATAATAACGAAGCCAAGCCCCGCGGTTACTGCAAAGGCAATGATAATGCTTATAATTACTGCAACGGTATTGCTCATTTAGTTTTCCCACCTTTTCAATTCCTTGAATTTATTTTTTCAGTATATCGGCAACAACTTCTCTTTCGTCAAAATGAATTGTTCCCGTCGGAAGAATTTGATAAGTTTCGTGTCCCTTGCCTGCAAGGAGGATAATATCGTCCTTTTCTGCGTGTTCAAGCGCCCATTTGATTGCTTCCCTTCTGTTTTCAACAACAACATAAGGAGTTGAAACACCCTTCATTCCTTCGAGGATATCCTCTATAATCTTTGACGGATTTTCCGAACGCGGATTATCAGAGGTTACAACGCAGAAATCGGAAAGCTCTGCGGCTATCTTACCCATTATGGGGCGCTTTGTTCTGTCTCTGTCGCCGCCGCAGCCGAAAACGGTTACAATTCTTTTCTTGGCGATTTCGCGAAGAGAAGAAATTATATTTTCGAGCCCGTCGGGAGAATGTGCATAGTCGATTATAACCGTATAATCCGTATCGGTTGGCACAACCTCAATTCTGCCCTTAACTCCGTTTGACTTTGAAATTGCGGTTAAAACCTCTTCAAAGGAAATTCCGAGGGTTAACGCAATTGACGCGGCGCAAAGCGAATTATAAACAGAGAAGCGTCCCGGTATCGGGCAGTTTACTCTGCCGATAAGCTCACTTACAAGCTCATATTCAACGCCGTTTGATTTGAATTTAACATTTTTTGCAACATAATCTGCATTATTAGTATTTACCGCATAAGAAACAACCTTGCAGTTAAGTCCGCTGACAATTTTAAGTCCGTTTTCATCATCGGCATTAGTTACCGCAATTGAAGAATTTTCAAAAAGTATTCTCTTGGAGTTGAAATAGTTTTCCCATGTTTTGTGATAATCAAGATGGTCTTGGGTTAAATTTGTAAACGCGCCTATTTCAAAATGAAGTCCGTTTACCCTGCCCTGCGCGAGTGCCTGAGAGGAAACCTCCATAACGCAATATTCGCAATCCGCCTTAACCATAAGGCTGAAAAGGCGTTGAAGCTCATAAGCGTCGGGCGTTGTGTATTTAGCAGGATAAACCTCATCGCAAACCATATTCTGAACGGTTCCGATAAGACCTACCCTTTTGCCTGCACCTTCAAGAATTTGCTTGATAAGAAAGGTTGTTGTTGTTTTTCCGTTAGTTCCCGTTAAGCCGATTAATTTAAGCTTTTTTGCAGGGTTTGAAAAATAGTTTGCACAAATAACGGAATAAGCCTCTCTTGTGTCTGAAACAACAATTTGATTTTCAAGACCTAAATCCCTTTCGCAAACAACGGCGCGTGCACCCTTTTCAAGCATTTCCTTTGCAACCGAATGTCCGTCAAAGGTGTTTCCCTTAATGCAAACGAAGAGAAAGCCCTCCTCAACAAGCCTTGAATCCTGCGTAACATCAACTATTTCGCAGTCTGCAAAGCTGTTTTTAACATCTGCATTTTTCAGTAATTCGGATAATTTCATTTAAATTCCCCCAAGAGTAATATAATTATCAGTCCAAAACGGCCTGAGTTGATTTGAAAGAAACAGTTATAACAGTGCCTATTTCAACCTCGGACTCCGCTGCCTCGCTTTGCTTATATGCAACAACAAGAGCATTATTGGCAGAGTTGCCCGATATTTCAAGATTAAGATTGTTATCTGCCGCAAGCTTATTTGCCTGCGAAACCGTTAAGCCCGTAAAATCGGGAACCTTAACTGTTTGCTTTTCGGTGTTTTCGGTATAAAGAACAACCGTTCCTCCCGTAGGCACCGTACTGCTTGAATTAGGCGACTGCTTTGTTATCGCCTTTCCGTCTCCGATAACCTTAACTTCAAGGCCTGCATTTTTAATTTCGTTTTTCGCCGTTTCAACGGTTTTGCCTATAACATTCGGAGTTTTAACCGAAAGCTTTTTCTTTTCCTCATCTGTATATTTAGGCTCTACT
>JALEZT010000091.1 GCA_022772725.1 Eubacterium sp. | reverse complement strand
CAACATTCAAACTGAAAAATATATAATGAAAACGGGAGGCAGACGCCTCCCGTTTTTGTTTGCTTATTACTTATTTATAAAATTGATTAACTCTTCCTTTGTTAAAAGGCCGATTGAAACATCAATCATTTTTCCGTTTTTGATTAAAGCAAGAGTGGGTATGCTTTGGATGCCGAACATTGCGGCAAGCTGAGGCTCATCATCAACATTAACCTTGCAGAATTTTACATCCTCTGCTTCCTCTGCAACCTCGTCAACGATTGGCGACATCATTTGACAGGGACCGCACCAAACAGCCCAGAAATCAATAAGAACAGGCTTATCGGATTCCATAACCTCCTGTTTAAAATCAGCCTGAGTTAAATTTATAACAGACATAATTATTCCTTCTCCTTTGACTTATAATAAAGCATACAGTGGCAAAAGCCCTCAAAATCGGGATCTGCAATCTGCCTTTTAAATTCCTCGCAGATACATTTATTTTCCTCCGTACGCTGAATACGGCAAGGGCAGTATCCGCCTGTTTTTTTCAGCCCTTCTTTTATTTTAGCAACCATTTCCTTATCGGGATTTAATTTAACCGCCATAACGCCGCCTCCTGATTATATTATTAATCTGCATTTTAAAAATATGATTATTTTTCGTAGGTTTGCAGGAATTCCTTTGTTCTCTCTTGAACCGGATGCTCAAACACCTGCTCGGGAGTTCCCTGTTCAAGAATAACTCCGCCGTCCATAAATATAACCTTATCGGAAACATCACGGGCAAATTTCATCTCGTGAGTTACGATAACCATAGTCATATTATCTGCGGCAAGACCTTTTATAACTTTAAGTATTTCTCCCGTCAGCTCCGGGTCAAGCGCAGAGGTTGGCTCATCAAAAAACAAAACTCGCGGAGAAAGGCAAAGCGCCCTTGCGATTGAAACACGCTGCTTCTGTCCGCCCGAAAGCTGACAGGGATAAGCGTCTCTTTTTTCCGTTAATCCAACCTTTTCAAGCAGAGTCATTGCTTTTTCTTCAATTTCGGCAATTATCTGCTTTTTATTTTCCTTATAATCGGGTCTTTCCTTGGCAAGAAGCTTTGGCGCAAGAACAAGATTATCAAAAACACTATACTGCGGAAAAAGGTTAAAATCCTGAAAAACAAGTCCGAAATTCAATCTGTTTTTTCTTATTTCCTTTTCGGAAAGCTTTTCCTTATCGGAGGCATCAAAAATAACATTTCCATCAACCGAGATAATGCCTTCATCGGCAGTTTCAAGGAAATTAAGGCAGCGAAGCAGAGTTGTTTTTCCGCTTCCCGAGGAGCCGATAACGGAAAGCACCTCGCCCTCTTCAATTGAAAAGGAAATGCCTTTGAGAACATTATTATTTCCAAAGCTTTTTTTAATATTGCTTATTTCTAAAATAGACATAATTTATCCTTCATAATAATCCATTTTCTTTTCCAAATATCCGAAAAGCAGGGTTAATAAGCCGCAAAAAACAAGATAGAATGCGCCCGTATAGAACAGCGGCCACAAAATTCCGTCTGTTTTCATAAACTTTTCGCCTGCCCATATCAGCTCGTAAACGGCAATAACTCTGGCAAGCGAGGTATCTTTAACAAGAGTGATAATTTCATTACTCATAGGAGGAACGATTCTTTTGAAAACCTGCGCAAGCACAACCTTAAAAAAGGTTTGCGATTTGGTCATTCCGAGGACTGCGCCCGCCTCATACTGACCCTTTGGAATTGATTCAATTCCGCCTCTGTATATCTCCGAGAAATAGCAGGAATAATTGATAATAAATGCAACGCAAACCGCAACAAATCTGTCAAAAACCGTCCACCCTGCTATCCAATTTATAAAGAAATTGGGGTTTTCTATATGCGACGCCCAATTGCCCGCAAGTCCCGGGCCGTAATAAACAATAATCACCTGGAGAACCAGAGGAGTTCCTCTGATTATCCAGATGAATACTTTACACAGCCATTTTAAAGGTTTGAACTTGCTCATAGAGCCAAAGCTCAAAATAAGACCTAACGGCAGGGCGGCAACAAGAGTAATACCAAAAAGCTTTACCGTGGTTAGAAAACCGTCAAGGAGCATTTTTGTTACTTCTAAAAACATTTTAATATTCTGTTACCTTTCAGCTTTTTCACATTATCCTGCAAGAACTACTCCGTACTTTTGTGCAAGAGAAGCAAGTGTTCCGTCTGCTTTGAGCTCTTCGATAATCTCGTTTACCTTTGCGGTTAATTCGGAATCCTTTGCGAATGCAATACCGTATTCCTCTTCGCCGAGCTCAATCTTATATCCAAGGGTTGAATTGCTTGTGCCCTCGCCTGTCATTGACTGAGCCATTGTTAAATCAATAATGCACGCATCCGATGAGCCTGATGAAACCTCGGTTAATGCTCTTGCCTGAGTATCTACCTCAACAAGATTTTTGATGCCGCTTTCAGCTGCAACCTCTGCGCCTGCTGAGCCTGCTTCAACTGCAACTGCTAAATCTGCAATGGATTCAACTGTTGGATACTTATCAAGAGC
>JALEZT010000078.1 GCA_022772725.1 Eubacterium sp. | reverse complement strand
AAATACGCTCCTCCCGAAAGCAAGACCTGGCAGAACGGAAGCACACCTGAAACTGTTTATGCCGATGTGGATAAGACGATTAAGGTCGGAAGCATTAATCCGTATGAGAGCGCATATTGCCTCGGAACGAGAAACGGTATGTATCTCGTGCTGTATTATGTAACGGGCTCAAATGTTCAAAAATGCGGTTTCGTATCCTATCCGGGAGGTTGCTGATATGAAATTCAAATCCGAGGATACTTGGGTATAAATTAAATATGACATAGCTAACGCCCCTCAATCTCAATGAGAGAAAGAGGGGCGTTTTTGTCTCAATCTGTTATGATAAAGACCATTACGAGCGAGTGGAAAACTACATAGTAGGCAACAAGTAGGCAACAAATATTTAATTATTCAGTTGTATTCCTTGAAACTGTTGGTTACTCCACCATAGCACCGCTAATGCGGTGCTTTTTAATTTACGGCAATCGAAGCCGCAAAAATCTGCATTGTTAAAAACAATGCAGGCATAAGATACAATATTTGTACTATGATTGTTAAACAAATTAATTGTGCTTGGATATTATGTGAATTTATGGTATTATTGTATTGTGAAATTATTTTTTAAGGATAGTTCAATATGATTATTAGAGTAGAATCAAAAGAACAACTAAATATTACAATTAGGGACTGTCCCTGATTGTACAAATGGGGTGAAAAGTGGTAAAATATCGAAAAAATAGGCGAAATTTGTTAATGTTGCACAAAGAACGGCGGAAAATTTTGGCAATAAAAAGTGTTAAAAATATTTCTTTGAGATTGTTTATTTTGTCTGTTTATGGTATAATTCAATAAAGTTTGTAGAAAAAGCAGAGGAAAAGATGATGGGCAGAGCAGATTGCGGTCAAGTCAGCAAAGCCGACAGAAGCAAACAGCGTCTTCTGTATTTCGGCAGAGCCGCCGCGGTGTCTGCTTCTTTTTTTATACTTTTATTTGCCTTGGTTAATCCGCTCAAAGCCCTTGCGCTTGATGAGAGATACACAAATCTTTCTGCTTGGAGCCAATGCGAAAATCAGCAATATAATTTTAATTACTTTGACGGCTACGAGGGCGTTACGGAATACTTTTTTGACGGCTCTGTTTTTTACTGCCACATCAGCTTTTCGGCTGAAAATACGGAGAACGAGAATAACACAGTTCAGCTCAACGCCTCTTTGAATTATGAGGACGGCTCAAAATGCTTTGATATATCGGACGGCTCAACAACGGCGGACAGCAAGGAATATACAGTCAGCTCCGCGTTTTATTATGACGGTAGCCTCGGCGGAGAAATCTGCTTTATCATTGAGCCGAAAACAAAGACGCTTCAACAGGGTTATTCGATAGACCTCGGAATCAAAATCAATTCTGCGTCCTACGAGCTGCTTTCGGGCTTAAAATCTCCCGTTTTAGTTCAGTCGCAAACCGAAGAGAAGGAAACCTCAACGGAAAAGGCAACAACAAAGAAAACAACGGATAAAGCCGAAAGCACAACTGCAAAAAGCAGTTCAACGGAAGCAACAACAAAGTTCAAATACACCGCAGGCGCACAGGCACAGGGCACAACAAAATTCAGCACAGACGGTGGCTCGTCGGAGAGTGAGCAGTTTTCTCAAAGCAGCGAAGAAAACGTGCAAGCAGCAGAAAACGGCAGTGTAATAACCGCAGAGCAGGCGGAGAAAAAGGTGTCCTTTTCAACGGCTTCAAAGGTTATTTTCATCATAGCAGGAATACTTGCGGCGGTGGGAATTGTCCTCTTCTCAAAGGCGGTTATAACCGACGCAATAGATAAAAAGGCCGAACAACTCGCCGAAGATAAAAATACCGAAAACGACGAATAAGACCAAAAGCCGCAGAAGCAAAGGCTTCTGCGGCTTTTTCTTGTTACACATACAATATAAAAGGAGTGCGACCTCGCCACTCCCTACAAAATATCATTAGGGTTTTAATGTACCCGTAGGGAATGCCGTCCTCGGCGTTCCAAAAAAACGGGTCGGCGTGGAAACCGACCCCTACGAAATATTATTTGGGTTTTATGGTCCCCGTAGGGCAGGGGTTTACTCCTGCCGAATGCCGAATCGCAGATTTACTCCTGCCGTGGTACTTTTCCTGTTTCTTTTGCTTTTAACAAGATCAGTTATTTTTTTCGTTATTTACCCCTAAAACAAATGATTCTCTTGACGGGTTGACAATTATAGCATCAATATTTGCTTTGTTGCCGTTATAGTCAATGATTTCCATTTTTGCAACTTCAAGTGCAGTTGCAAAATCGATAATACACATCCTTGCCGTGCTGCCGTAAATTTTTTTCAGTATTTGAATATCGGTGAATAAAGGAATAAACTGCTTACCGTTATTTGCAACCGTCAAATAATGCATCTTTTGGGTTGACGCTTCCTTTGAAAATATATAGCTTTCGGCGTTGTTTATATGAAGCTTTCTGCCGTCAGTTGTTATTATTGTTGGATTAAAAGAAAAATTGCCGTCTATTTCTTTATCGTTAATAAAGCTACTGAATGAAACACTGTCTATTACGCTTTCAACCGATTTTTTAGTATCATTGCTAAAATGAATAGCATTGTCTGAAACCGGCTTGCCAAATTCCTCCTCTTCATATAAAAACGGACACATAAATAAGCTTTTTTTAATAACACTCATAAGGGTATTATATGTATCGTCACTTTTGTTTTCTCTGTGCTGATTGATTTTTTCAACAACATCTGCACCTAATTCCTTGGAATCAATGCTTATGGCAACTGTTTTTTTATTGCTGTCTTGTTCTGCTTTTTTGTTAGCATAATCTGACCACCATTTGCACCAAGCACGAAGCTTTTCGTTTTCTAAATATTTGTTTGGTGTGCATAAATCAAAGATATTACTCAAATTCTTTTTCATCCACTCAATCAAGGACTCAACAGTTAAATTCTTAGCAGTTTCATCGTCAATAATAACAGTATCACTTGCAAAATCGGTATGGTAGCCTGTGCTGTTCCATGATATTTTCCAATATACAGCAGGTTTATCCAAAATATGACCGACAGCTAAATAGTATAATTTCGCTTCACCTGTTGACTC
>JALEZT010000007.1 GCA_022772725.1 Eubacterium sp. | reverse complement strand
CGTTAAAATACTCGTTAATCCGAAAGGATTAACTGCGTTTTGTGCCTTGATTAAGACCAAATCTGCACACGATAAACTGCAAAGCATCAAAAATGCTTGGAGTAAAGATGAGATTTGGCGTCTTGAAATGGCAGCCTTGCTGGCGCAAGGCAACAGTGAAAGCGACAAATATCGCTTTAATACTGCATTTTTGACGGGTTCGGATTATTACCGTTACCCTACTCTTTGGCACGAAAAACACCCGGACCGCTGATGCAGAACGGGTGTTTTTTCTGCTTGTTGGGAGTCTCCCAAACCCCAGTAACACAGAAATTTTTCTGTGGCTACGCATCGATTCCGACGCTGAATAGAACGTAAAAGAGGCTGCGGAAACCGCAGCCTCTTTTGTTTACGAAATCAATCTTCTGCTCTTGCCATGGCAAGCCGGAAGTCTTTGGTGTCGGTGAAGATCTCCTGCTTGTAGGGATTCTTCTTCTGCTGGACGGCGCGCTTGATGATGATTGCCAGTGCCAGTGCGTTGATGGCCAGGGACACGATGGAGATTACGCCCCGGGGCACAGGATTGGCCAGAGTGGGACGGACAGCGGCGTTCATAAAGCCGTCAGCGTACAAGGCGGGGATAGTGGTAAAGACGCTGGCATCCTGGAACAGAGGGAATACCTGGGCGAACATACACCACAGGGCCAGGGTGTTGGCCCGGTTCTGAATCCAGCCACCCTTGTTCCACAAGGCGTTAGCCAGCGGTTTCGCCATAAATTTGGAATAACATAAAATAATTTCCTTATATTACCTCTACTTCTTTGATATTTAATTCATTTCCCTTGAGAAGCCATGTTCTTTCGCTGCCGCAGTAGGGGCAGATGCGACCGTGCTGCACGGTAGGATATTCTTTTTTGCAATCATCACACCAGGTGACAGCCGGCAGGATCTCCACCTTCATCCGACAGCCGCTGAGCAGCGGCCGTTTTTTAATGGCCCATTCCCAGCAATCGGTCAGGTAGTGGGGGATCACCGTGGATACCTCCCCCACCTCCATGGTCACGCTTTGAATCCGGGTCAGTTCATTTTCCTTGGCCACTTCCTCCAGGGAGTCCATAATGTGAAATACAACGCCCAGCTCATGCATATTACGATTCCTTCTTCTTAGAGAACTTGATCTTGATGGCCTGCTTGGCGCCGTTGCCCAGCACATAAGGCAGCTTCTTCTCACTGGGGATCATCTTGCTGCACTCCGGGCGCTCCCGGTGGAGCTTGATGGCATCAAATTCGCACTTGGTGGTGCAGACACCGCAACCGATGCACTTGTTGGGATCCACGACAGATGCGCCGCAGCCCAGGCAACGGGCAGTCTCCGCCTTCACCTGCGCCTCCGTAAAGGTCAGCTTCGCGTCCCGGAAGGACTTCTTCCGGTCAGCATCCTTGCGGACACCGGGGATTTGGCGGGAGCCGTTGTCATACTGCTCCACCCGGATGTTGTCCTTATCCAGCGCGATGAAGTCACGGCGGTTTCTGCCGATGGTCAGGCTGGAGTGAGGCTGCACGAACCGGTGGATAGAGATGGCGCCTTCCCTGCCGGCGGCAATGGCGTCAATGGCAAATTTCGGGCCGGTGTACACATCACCGCCCACAAAGATGTCCGGCTCTCCGGTCTGGTATGTAAGCGGATCGGCCACCGCACCGTTGCCCCGGCCCAGTTCTACCTTGGAGCCTGCCAGCAGGTCACCCCACCGGATGCTCTGACCGATGGATAGGAATACACGGTCGCAGGGAACGGTTTTGGTGTCGTTTTCATCATAGGTTGGGCTGAATCTGCCGTTTTCATCCCACACGCTGACGCAGCGCTTGAAGACGATGCCGGTAACCTTGCCGTTTTCGGTAAGAATCTCCTTGGGACCCCAGCCACAGTTGATGGCAACATCTTCTTCCTGTGCTTCGGCAATTTCTTCTTCGGAGGCAGGCATCTTATCCCGGGGCTCCAGACAGAACATGGACACGAACTCTGCGCCGCAACGGGAAGCCGTTCTTGCCACGTCGATGGCAACATTGCCGCCGCCAACGACCACAGCCTTGCCGGTTACAGGGTAGCTTTCGTCCGCGCCTACGGTACGCAGGAAGTCCACAGCGGTCATGACACCCTCTGCATCCTCGCCGGGGATATTAGCCTTTTTGCCGCCCTGACAGCCGATGGCAATATAAAACGCCTTATATCCCTCCGCACGAAGTTCATCCAAGGTAACATCCTTGCCAACCTCGATGCCGCACTTGATTTCTACGCCCATGGCCTTGATGATCTCGATTTCAGCATCGATTACATCCTTCTCCAGCTTGAAGCTGGGAACGCCGTAGCGGAGCATACCGCCGGGCTTCTCGTTCTTTTCAAAGATCACAGGGGAGTAACCCTTTTCTGCCAGGTAGAAGGCACAGCTGAGGCCTGCGGGGCCGGCGCCGATAATGGCAACTTTCTCGGGGAAGTGGCCGTTCAGAGAGGGCACAACCTTCTTGGGGATGTAACGGGTCTCAGCGTTCAGATCCTGCTGGGCAATGAACTTCTTGACTTCGTCGATGGCAATTGCCTGGTCGATAGAACCTCTGGTACATGCATCTTCGCAGCGGCGGTTGCAGATCCGGCCGCAAATAGCGGGCAGAGGATTATCCTTCTTGATGAGCGCCAGTGCTTCGGTGTAACGGCCCTGTGCTGCCATCTTCAGATAACCCTGAACCGCGATGTGGGCCGGGCAGGCAGTCTTACAGGGGGCGGTGCCGGTGTCATAGCAGTTGATGCGGTTGTTATCACGGTAGTTTTCATCCCACATATGGGGGCCCCACTTCATCTCGCTGGGCAGCGGATGCTTGGGGTATTCTACCTGCTTGCCGTCCTTGGTGCACAGCTTCTGGCCTAGCTTGACAGCGCCGGCGGGACAGACCTCCACGCACTTTCCACAGGCAACGCAGTCATCGGTTTCGACTCTTGCGACGTAGGCGCTTCGGGACAGGTTTGGGGTATTGAACAGCTGGGAGGTGCGCAGAGCGTAGCAGACGTTGATGTTGCAGTTGCAGATGGCGAAAATTTTGTCTTCGCCGTCGATGTTGGTGATCTGGTGGACAAAACCGTTTTCTTCACCTTGACGGAAGATTTCCAGTGCCTCTTCCTTGGTGATGTAGCGGCCGCCCTTGCCGGTCTCCACCACATAGTCCGCCATGTCGCCCACTGCCACGCACCAGCCTTCGGGGTCATCGGCGCAGCCTTCGTCAAAGGTCAGACGGGACTTCCGGCAGGAGCAGGGGGATGCAGCATACTTGCCCTCGTACTTGTCCAGCCAGTGGGAGATATGCTCCACGGAAACGGACTGGTTTTCGGTTTCGATAGCCTTTTCCACGGGAATGACATGCATGCCGATGCCCGCTCCTCCGGGAGGTACCATGGGGGTAACCTTTTCCAGAGGCAGACGGCTCATCCGCTCGAAGAAGCGGCCCATCTCAGGGTACTTCTTCAAAATGGTGTCGTTCATATTGGAAAATTCCGCACTGCCGGGAACGAACATGGGTAGCACCCACTGCTTGGTGCGGGTGGGATTTTCCCAGTTGTACTCTATGACACCTGCGAAGGACATCTCCTCCAGCAGCTTTTCCAGCGTCTGCGGATCTTTGCCGGTGAGCTTTAACAGCTCGTCAAAGGTTCTGGGCTTACGAACTCCCATTTTCAGGGCGATTTCCGCCATCTCATCCGTTAAGAGCAGGGACAGGCCCCAGTATTCCGGATCGTACTTGGTTAGCTTCTGCATACCCAGCTTCACGGGAATCCGGTTGGTAATCATTTTGCCCAGCTTCAGGATGATTTCTCTGGGTTCTTCCTTCTCCACAAAATCCGGAACGAACCCTGCAAGGTAATCTGCCATTGTTGTTTCTCCTTTCTTTTATCCCTTCCAGTTGGTTACTTCTTCTTTCAGCCATTGGGCAACGGCTGCAATCCCCTCGCCGCTTTTCGCGCTGACGGGGAATATTTTTGCTTTGGGGTTACGCATATGGATATATTCGGTGCATTTCTCAAAATCAAAGTCGAAGTAGGGGGCCACATCAATCTTGTTGATGAGCACCACATCGCACACCTGAAACATCAGGGGATACTTCAGTGGCTTGTCATGGCCCTCCGGCACCGAGAGGATCGCCATATTCTTGACCGCGCCGGTGTCAAATTCCGCCGGACAGACCAGATTGCCCACATTCTCAAGAACTACCAGATCCGCACCCTGAGAATCCAGTCCTTCCAGACCCTGACGAGTCATAGCTGCATCCAGATGGCACATGCCGCCTGTGTGGAGCTGAATGGATTTTGCACCGGCAGCAGCAATGGTTTTTGCGTCCACATCAGAATCGATGTCTGCCTCCATCACACCGATTTTCAGATCTTCTTTTAGAAGTTCAATCAATCGGGTCAGGGTGGTGGTCTTGCCGCTTCCGGGAGAGGACATCAAATTCAGCAAGTAGATCCCTTTCTCCTTCAGCTCAGCACGCAATTTGTCCGCTTGCGCATCGTTGTTTGCAAACACACTTTGCTTGACTTCTAGAACTCTAACGGTTTCCAAAAGCATCGCTCCTTTCTGGTTATACCAGCAAAACGGTATACTTGTACTGATTGTATTTTAAGTTTTTTTTCAAAAAATGTCAATTGTTAACGGGAAATTCTATGTTTTATAGCAATTAGCCCTGTTGAAATGCGGCATATTGTATGATAAAATAGAAATGTGGTATGTGGTATAGCCAGTACATTCAAGGAGGATGAGCGTATGAATTTTGAACAACTCTATGCACCAAGTTTGAAGGAACTTTTCGTACAAAAACTGCAGGGCATGATTTTGTCCGGAGAACTTCCCATGGGAGAAAAACTCCCTTCAGAACGGGAACTTTGTCAGCAGATGGGTGTCTCTCGGGCTGTGGTCAACGGAGGCATCACGGAACTGGCTCGTCAGGGTTTTCTGGAAGTGCGGCCCCGTCAGGGTGCCTTTGTGGCTGATTACCGTCGGGATGGCAATATGGAAACCTTGATGGCGATTATGGACTATAACGGCGGCATGCTGGGCAAGGAAGAGGTCCGCTCTATTCTTGAAGTTCGCTGGGGTCTGGAGCAGATGACCGTGCATCGGGTGATTGACAATGCCAGCGATGCCCAGCTGGAAGCTTTGGGGAAATTTGTGGACGCTTTGGGTGAGGATCCGGTACCTTCCCATGCAGCAGAGATTGCCTTTCAATTCCATCACGAAATGACCCTGATGGGCGGAAACCATATTCTGCCTCTGATCTACACCTCTTTCAAAGTCCCGTGTATCTCTCTTTGGATTCGGTTTTGCCGGAAGTATGGGGTAGCGGCCTTGCATAGCAATGTGGAAGAGCTCTACCGCCATTTGCTGAACCGAGACAAAGAAGCTGCCAGGAACTGGAGCAATGTTTACCTTGCCGAGGCAATTAATGGAACTCAGCAAATTTATGAAGCATAAAGAACGTGAAGTTGTTATTCTTTTAACCCTCATTTTGGGAGGGGGCAAGGTCTTTATATTCGGAAGTCATATCGTCTTAACTGCAAGCCGAAAACTCATTATTGAGTTTTTAAAGAATTTATGATATAAAAGATATATAGAAAGCTTTGCAAGGGGGAATACTATGAAAAAGCAAGGGAAAAGAATAATTTCATTGTTATCGGCAGTTATGCTGATAGCTTCTATGCTTGCCGGCTGCGGTGCAAACGGAAAAAGCATTATGACGGATACATATTCCGAATATGAAAATTTAGCCTCTAACTGCACGGTGATAAACAGCGAAGGAAAGCAGATTAGCGGCTTTAAGCTGAAAGGCAAGGCAGAGCAAAACCAATATGTAACGGTGGATTTAGGAAAAGAAACGGCGTTTAACACCGTTGTTCTTAAAGAAAACGGAAAAAAGGTTACGCTTTTTGAAATCTACGGCAGTAACGACGCGGAAAAGGACTATCAATTTTTATATCAAAGCGACTGCATAGAGGGCGGACACACCTGCTTTTTAGGAGATGTTAATTACAGATATCTGCGAATTTTCGTTAACCAATCGTCAGGCAGCTTTAAGCTTTATGACATAGGCGTTTATAACATAAAAAGCGACAAGGCATCGGATTTGCGGGTTACCTCTTATCTTATTGTGAGCGAAATAAACGAGGAAACCGATTTTTCAATGCTTGACGGCATTACCGATATTATTTTATTCGGCACGGCAAAGTACGATAAAAACGGAAATATTTATTTTATTGACGCAGACGGAAACGAAACGGACGAAAAGTATTTTGCAGACAGAGTGAACATTTTGCACGAGGCAGTCGGAGACAGAGATATTAATATCCTATCCGACATTGCAATGCCATACGGCAACGATAATGCGGATATCATTTCAATGCTTAGCCCCGAAAATGTTGACAACACGGTTTCAAGCATTAAGGAATTTATATACAAATATGATTTTGACGGCTTTGATATGGATTACGAATTTCCGAACAGCAAAAATGAATGGAAGCAGCTTAACACATTTTTACGCAAGTTAGACGCCGAAATGCCCGACAGGATTATTTCTCTTGCCATTGCGCCTTGGGATTTGCAGTTTGACGAGGATGTTATCAAAATCATCGACCGCGCAGAGGTTATGCTTTACGATATGTTTACCGCCCACGGATATCATTCGATTTTCCCCGTTACCGTAAACGGCATTGATAAAATGCTTAAAGGCGGCTTTGATCCGAGTCAGCTTGATTTAGGCGTTCCGTTTTATTCCCGACCGACAAACCGCCTTGCATACTGGGGCAACTATAATCAATTTGAAGGCAAATTAGATAAGTACACAAATTTGATTTATTTTAATGACTTCGACCACTCGGGAAATCCGATGACCGCTCCGCAATATATTAATTCGGTGCAAATGATTTCGGATAAAACCGCATTTGCAATCGACAAGGGCTTGGGCGGAATTATGATTTGGCACATGACCTGCGATTTACCGTATTCAAACGAGCTTTCTCTTTTCAAAACAATTAATGACACAAAAGCCGCAAAGCAGAGCTGACGGCTTTACAGATTAAAAACAAAAAAGGCAGGATAAATTCGCAAATGAATTTATCCTGCCTTTATATTTTTTCAACCTTTGTAATCGGGATAGAATTTTGATATGTATTCATCAATATCTTTTCTGCTTGCTTTGAGCGGACCGGGGGCTTCCATTTTTAGCGAAACGGTTGCAGTTGCATTTAAAAGAGCTTCTTCAACAGAGCAATTCAGCCTCTCATTTATATATGCGGCAAAGGTTGTATCTCCCCTGCCCGTTCTGCCGCTTAGGTTTCTTGCTCGGATGGGGCAGGTGCACATTTCTTTTCCGTCATAAACAAGCACCTCTGTGTTGTGGGTTATGAGAACCTCCTTTGCTCCGAGCTCCCAAAGCATTTTTGCCGCCTTTTCCCTGTTATCCGTGCCGGTCATTATTTCCGCCTCTGCGGCGTCTGTTTTCAAATAGGTTATATAAGGAAGCATTTTTTTCTTATCTGCCCAATCCTCAAAATACATTGAGCCGCTGCTCATATCGGCATGCCTCAGGCACGCTTGAACATCGAGCGCAACTGCGCCCTTTTTTGAACATTCGATAATCATTTCATTAGAGAACTCGCCGTAAAGAAGCCCTGCGAAATGATAAATTTTCGCATCCACACTCGGCAAGTCATCAACAGAGAACGGCTCTGCGCAGGAAAGGCAGGTGCTGTTGCGCTTTTCCTTGTCTGCCGTAAAATATTCGTTTCTCATTGTTGTTGAATTGTTACAAAATGAGCAGTAAACATCATCACTGTTTATTGTAAAGCTGTTAAGCCTGTCTTTATCCTTTTCGGCAAGCTTTGTAACCGCACCCGTGCTATGACCGAGAGCAAATGCAGACGCCGATGAAAAAAGAACGGCTCCTCCGCAGATTTCATTTAGATTCTTTAAATGGTCAATATTAAAATCCTTTGTTATATGACCGATAACAAGACTGTCGTAATGCTTCATATATCCTCCTTAGCAAGCGAAATTATCCTAAACAATATATGTTTTTCCTTCCTCGGCGCTGATAATTCCCGTGCCCTCCAAATCGTGCTTCGGATTGTATTCCGCCGATTGATGCGTTGCTATTATCTGTGTTTTCGGAAACTGCTTTGAGAGACGAACTGCGTCATCAATATTCATATGCGGGCCGATAAATCCCCTTGGCTTACTGCAATCTGCAAGAACAAGGTCGCTTGCTTCAAAGCATTTCAAAACATTATCGTTAAACAAGGTGTCGCCCGTGTAGCAAACGGTTTTTTCGCCCTTGATGATAACTGCATAATCCGTAACCGTGTGCTTCATCAGCAAAAAGCGAAGCTCCGTTGAGCCGATATTAATAACCGTGCTTTCATCAATGTTAATCACATTAAAATTAGGATGGTCGAAAAGAATATCATACCACGGCGAGTCCTCGCGGTGCGTGTAAATATTAACCTTATGCGATATTTCTTCAAGCAGATATTTTAAAACAAGCAGGTCGCTTGTGTGGTCAAAGTGAATATGCGAGATAAATATATGCTTAATCTGCCTTATATCAACAGCGGCGCAAAGCCTTGAAAGTGTTCCGCTTCCCATATCAAGAACAATGCGGTCCTCGCCGTTTTTAACAAGATATCCGCTTGTGCAGCCGCCTCCCGCCTTGCCGTATGGGCCGTATTTTCCAAGAACAGTTATCTCCATTTTTATACCAACCCTTTTTCATATTCTTCTTCAAGCTCGGGCTTAACATTTCCTTTAAGCAAATTAAGATGAAGTATGGCCCTTGACTTTGAATAATCGCGCGTCATAAAATCGCCTGCAATGATATTGGACCTTTCAAGATAACGAGGAGTTGAAGCAATGCCGTTAATAATTGTGTCAAAATGCTTCACCAAATCATCATCAAGCCTTGCAGGAGTTGTTACGCCGATTTCCGTGCCTAGATTAGGAGTTTGCTGAGTTTGAAACCAATAAAGTCCGTCTGTTTTGTAATCATCAAAAAAGCGCAATGTTTCGTTTGCGAATTTTTCAGCCCTTGCGCCGTTTACCGCCTTTTCCCACGGCAAAATCTGCTCGCAGTTTCTGCTGAATTTATAATCCTCATTGTCATTGATTAAAATATATCTTTTTCCGCTTTTTCTTATGTCGCCAACGGTAACCTCGCTGATATGCTCAAAATCGCAAAACGCGTATTTTTCCGGCTGAATATATTTTTCAAGCAAGGCGTCAACCTTATTTTTATCCGCCTTATATGTCAGCGTTATGGGGCCGAATTTCTGCGGATAATACTCTCTGACATCCAAAAGAATAAACTCCTCGGGATACATATCCAGCGCCCTCTTTATGTCTTTGAGTGCATTTTCAAACAAATCGCCCTTTGTTATTCCGTGCGCTAAAACAATTTCGCCCCTTCGGTTTGTGTTTAAGCGCAGGCAGAACTGCCTGATACCGTGCTCAAACTGAACAAAAAGATTATCCCTTTGACATTCGGCCATCCCGCTCATACCGTAGCTTCCCGCGTTATGCGCTCCGGGAATAACAAGCCTTGTCAGCTTAACATCATCCTTGATATACGACATCCAATTTGTATAAATCATTTCCCCACCTCAAAAATATAATACCAAATCCCTTCATAAGACGCAAGAAAAAAAGAAAAAAGCACTTCCAAAGAAGTGCTTTTCTTTTTTCAAATTCAGCGTTCAATAATTTATATGATGGCTAATTTGCCTTGGAGTTTTAGACACTTAATGAGTAAAGTAATCAGCGAACTGTTTGAATTAAGTAAAATCTATTTTTATACTTCTGTCAACAAAACAACAATTCTTAACATACACCGGATTTTATTTTCACAAACATATATTCCGCAAAAATCGAAAAAAATTTAATTATTCACTTAATTTTTTCAAAAACAGCGTTATTAATAAAGTGTGAAACGAAATAAATCTTACAATAAAATTCGCTTTCTCCGGGAGGGCAGGCTTTCCTCCTTTCCCTGCCCTCGCTTGTTGAAAACACAAAGTAAAAATCACAATTCTTTACAATGCTAAGGGAGGATGCTCAACGCTTGATAAAAACGACATATTATGATAAAATTTCACTATATATAATAATGCAAAGGGTGCTTTTTTACTGTTCGGTTTTTGATAATCAACATATAATACCTGCCGATGTCAAAAAATAAATGTTGGAGATTTTTCCCCAACATTTATTATAAAACCTGATATTTAATTTTATATTTGCAGGCAATTGCCAACTGATTTTATTGCTTTTTTCTCGCTGATTCAAGAATTTACCTGCGAGCGCATTCTCTGCTCCGTCTCTAAGCGCAATGCTTCAAGCAAATGAGGATATTTCTTAAATACCATAACTGCTGCAAACCTCTTATCCTCCATGTCTCCCTTTGACATTTCTTTAATGCGCGTAAAGCAATAGACATACAGAAATATAAGTAACGCATAAAAAACGATATCCGCCCATACTGTTTCGGAAGTGCAGCAGTAATCATATAATCCGTGAGCAAGTACAGGAACTAACAAGCTGCATATTAAATGGTGCTTGCCGGAAATTTCTTTTGAATTTTTATCAACAAGGCCTCTTTTCTTTAAGGCGCGTTCCATTGTTTTTGCCTGCTCGCATACGTGCCACATACTGTAATAATATCCCATTAATACGGCAAAAAACATATGACCGGGTACGGCTGTTACGGCACGAACCAAAGCGTTTGTCCAACCGTAGCTGACAACATATAAAACATTTTCAAATGCCGCAAAGCCAAGAGAAACAAAAACGGCATAAATTAATCCGTCAAAAAGGCTATTGAAATTTTTATTATTTCGAGTTGCAAGAAACAAAGCAATAAACTTCAATCCCTCTTCAACCAAAGCAACGCCGATAAAATTATTAATGGCATTATAAGCCTTAAATGCTATTTCCGAAAGATAAACTACTCCCTCTTCCTCGTATGTAAAAGGAATAAAGATTTTATCAATAATTCCGGACAACACCGTTTCAATTTCAGCTGCCGGCCAACATATTAAACAACCCAATGCAAGAAGCCCCAAAAGCAATCCTATCGGTTCTTTTTCAACGCGGTCCTTTTTGAACACATAAATGCACAAGGCTATCGCAGGTAATAATGCGGCACAAATTAAAAAAATCACATTTAAATCCATATATTTCTCCTAAAACGCCAAGCAGATTAAACCCGCTTGGCGTTTTAATTTTTTATTCTCTGCTCATTTAGGATTTTCAAGCCGTAAACAGCAAACAACACGCATAACATAAATCCTTTTGAACAGTGCTTTTTAAATAATACTTATACATCGTGAAGAGGTGTGTTAACATCATAAAACGGAGTTTTTATATCAATATTAATTCCCCTTGAAAGAGTATACTCTGCCAAATAAAGCTTTAAGCCGTATCCGTATTCGTCCTCTCTTTGAAGGGTTGCACACAATTCACGATAGGCTCTTTCCGGCTCATTGATGAAATACAAATACTGAATTTCAACCCATTTTGCCATGCCCTCATAAATCAACTTTTCGTTTCTTTTTCCGTATTTTCTGATTATTGCTCTGCGGTTCCAATTAACATATTGCCATATATGAGTTAGCTCATGAGCAATTGTTGCAACCGCATTTAAATACGGAGATTGATTTTCAACATACAAACGATAGGTTCCTCGTTCATTTATTGCAACGCCTAAAACTCTGCCGTCAAATCCGGGAGTAGGAGTAAACTTAATATGGAGTTTTCTGGCAAGCTTGCGCGCATCCATTGTTTTAACATCAATAGACGCCAAAATTCTTATGCCAAACATTTCCTCCATATTCTTTTTTACCTCAACAAACGCCTTTTTAAACTCTTCAATATCTTTAAGAACAGTTCTTGAACATTCATTGCAGCGTTCTCTGCCGTCTGTTATTATTTCATATTCAACTCCCGTGAGCTCTGCTCCGCAGAAATCACAGAAACGGCAATTCTCCTTATGAGGATTATATGCCTGTTCAAGTATTGCAGATTCAAACGCACGCTCCCTTGCCTGCGTTAACGAATTATCCCCAAATCCGCAGGAAGCAAGAAACTTATATGCTTCGTCAGGATCAATACAGGGAAGGTCATCTTCAAAGCCGAATCTCAAAAACTGCGCCTTAACATACGGTGATTCGATATATTGAACCTCAGGCTCAGCCTCTTCAAGTTCGGCTGAATTTTCCGATTCGGGCTGTTCCGTTTTCTCGCCCTGTTCATTCTCGGGCTCCTCCGGAGAACCCTCACTCGGCTCATCTGCTGAACCCTCTGTCTCATTATCAGAATCGGCAGGCTCATTAATTTCACTTTCGGAAGAATCGGAGGACGCAGAATTGTTGTCATCGGAAGACTTTTCGGGAATCTTTTCTGCCTCTTCTTCCGATATTATTTCCGTTGGCTTTTTCTCTTCGGAGTTTTCTGCTTCTGATTCGATATTTGTTGAATCATTCAGCTTCTTCATCTGCGTTCACCTCCTGTGTGTTTTCTTCTTGAGATTCCTCGCTTGCTTTTTCCGCTTTTTCCTCTTCAAGAGAAGAATCTTTGTCCTGCTCGGTCTTTGCACCGTTTTCTTGTTCTTCGGATTTGTTCTGAGCGTTTTCTTCGATGCTACCCTGTTCGGCTTTTTCATCTGCCTGTTCGTTCGTTTCGTCTGCTTGAGAATTTTCTTTTGCAGACTCCTCCGGCTCGGAATTTTCCTCCATTGAAGCGACAGATGCTTCCTCCTCAACTATTGCTTCAACAGTATCAACAATCTCGTCGATATCAGGTATTGCTTCAACACCGTCAGCAGTATCATTTCCTGTCGGCTGTTCCTGTGCACTGTCTTCCGGTTGAGGAGATTTTTTATTCTTTCTTCTTTTGAAAAGGTCTTTCAGCCCTTTCCTTTTTTTTGATTTACCGCTTGAAGCATTGCTTGGTTCGGATTGATTTTGATCTTGCGGCTTTGGCATTTCAACCTTTTCGGATTTTACCGGAATTGGAAGAAGCGCCAGCTCATGCCATTTCAAAAAGTCTGTTATTATTTGGAAGAAACGCTTCAAATTGCGTTCAACGGATGTTATAAGTCCCAAATCCAAAACACTGTCTTCAATTATGTAAATACCGTCATCCTCTTGGTTTATATCCGATTCAAACATAATTCCCTGCGGAACATCAATATCCTCGGGGATTCTTGTTACTGCACAAATATAATCGCAATTGTCGGGATATAGAGTTTTGAAGATTTCATTAAACATCAGCGCAACCGTTATTCTGGTTTTATCGCTTGCATTCGGCAAAGTTATTTTCAGCGCATATTTTGTGCTGTATTCTCTGTTAGGAATATTGCTGATTTCTTTTTTGAAAGCATTTTTTACATCACCGTAATCCTGCATTAGCAAGTAGCCCTTTGTGGAAACACTAAATGACATAAAGCCTCTTTCAACGATTATGCTTCCAAGCGTTTTCCTGCCGCCGATAGCGTCTTCCGTTTCAAATCTGCTTATTGAATAATACCGCAGTTGACGATAATACTCTCTGCTGTGAATATGATCGGCTGCTCTTTTTACGATAACGCCCCTTGAGCCGTCAACAAATGCAACCTCATAATACTTTCCGCCGATAACAATATGCTGACCGGGGAGATGAGCTTGATAAATATGACCGAAAAGCTTTGCGTCAAGATAATGCTTTTCCGATTCCTCGTCTTCAAGCACATAATAAGCACATCTTAATGATTTAACCGCTTCTTCAACAAAATCCTTATTTGAAATGTAATACACATCATTTCTTTCATCAAGAAGCGTTGTATCTGTTACAACATACTTTGCACATTCATTTTCAAAATACTTATGTACTAAATTAAAGACAGTATTTTTTAAATCATATTTAGTCGGCTTTTCAGGCAACTGAACACCTGAAATATACTGTAAGGTTTTAACAAGCTCCTTGCCCTCAACAGGACCGGCAGACAATCTGAGGAGAATCTCAATAACAATATTTCTTTCCGTTCTTGCATAATCAGGACAGAAAGACGGAATTGCTTTTGGATCGTTTTCAAACAATGCCGGGTTATACTCCATATAATCCCTTAGCAAATAATTCTGTGCAATAACATTTACAAAGACCTCTGATTTGCCTCTCGTTGAAAACTGACGAGCTGTTTCAAAAACATTGCAAAATTCATCCTCTGCAACAAGATATTCATATTCCCTTTTCTCTGCGCCCCACATATTATTATTGAACTTCATTCTCTTTTCCAGCTCTTCCTGCTTTGGATTAAGAGAAGCATAGGAGCAAAGTGCAGAATAATACTGCTCCGAAATCCATTTCATATCAATAACGGGGAATTTGGAATAAGAATACCATTCGGTATAATTCACCTGGTTTCTTATCGCGGCAATCATCAGCTCTGTTCCGACACCAAGATATCTTGCGGTATTAGGAAAAAGCCTGTGATTAAGCTGTTTTCCGTCTGCTTTCCAAAGCATATAAGAATATCTGTTGTGCTCTTTATTTGTTGCAGAAACCTCTTTTATGCTTGTCCTTGTGATATGGGAAATCGAATCAACCAATCCATCACTGTTCTTGTCAATAACATAGAATGTTGCGTTACTGCGAACCTTTGTTATGTATACTGAAATTGAAAGCTGCGAAGTGCTGACAAACTGAGATGGCTCTATAAGAACAACCTGGGAAACCTTGCTTAAAAATTTTGTGTTTAGTGCAACAATATCATTATTAAAAATATCTGCGGGTGTAACAATTCCGACATCCCCGTCAAATTCCTCATTTGGATTTAGTTTTCCAACGTTCCACATCTGCGGAACATTGATTACCTTTTCAAATGAATCATTTATCCATTGAATAACATCTTCTTCAATACCGTTTCTGCCAAGAATGAATAAAATCTTATTTCCCTTTGTTTCAGCTCTGTTTAGAGGCAGAAAAATATAATCTGAAAAATCTTTATAAAACGGATTTGCAAAAAGAACACTTTCGCCGTTTAGCAACCTGTAAGTTGCTTCAACATAGCCCTCATCAAGCTGAACTCCTTGCTCATTCAGTTTTTTGAAATAAAGATTTGCAATCATGGCTTCCTGCGAATCAATATTTTCATATTTTTTAACAATTTCACTGTTATTATGAAGATGAACGAATTTAGGAAGCTTCGTGTCCTGGTCAATGATTCTGTCGCCGAAAACGGTTGTTAGGTATTTTCTTAATCTGTAATAATTAACAATCTTATAGCTTTCTCCGCCTTCGCCTCCTAAATCATCAACAAATTCAAATCCCAGCTTTCCTCCTAAGAAAAACACTATTTCGCCAACTATTATAACCAATGCAAAAGGATATAGCGTGGCCTGAAACGCGGCGTGATTTGGATTTAATTTGCATGCGTCCAACAAAGCAATGGCAATAGCAACAGCTAATGCATAATAAACATTCATTATTGTTCTTACTGCGCAAAATTTTTCTTTCAAAACATAAACGCGTCTTTCCTCGCTCCACTCGTAGCAAATTCCCGAAGTAGCGCTGAAAAGGGGTTCGTTTTTCCAAATAGATTTAAATATCGGCAGCAGAATTGCTTTTACAATAAGGAAAACAGCAAAAACCAGGAAATTAATAATAAATATCATATAATACTCCCAGTCAACCTTGTTTATAAAAGCAACTATTCTGTTGCAAATATCTGCTTTATCCGGATTTTGTTGAGCGTAAACGGTTAATTGCTGTGCCCAAACTTTAAGCTGGCTCAAAATTTTATCGGAAATCCTATCAGAGCTTGCGACACCTGCAATAGAATATACTATGCCGAATATAACAGAAGCAAATTGATAGCCTCTGTTTTCTTTCTTTAAATTAACCGACTTATAGATAACACAAAGAAGAACGAATGGAGCAGTAACCATAAGAATCTTTAAAAAGTCATTTCCTTGCATCACACATCCTCCTCTAATGTTATATCAAACGAGGTTATAAATTCATACGGAGAAATTAAATTGCTTCTCCTGCCGTTTGATTTTATTTTGTAATCTCCGCTTCTGAGAACAAATGAATAAATAGGATTGCGTTCGGGATAATCGTCCAAAACAAAGTATTTATCAACATTCTTTTCGGAATAGTTCAAGCTGAAATTAAAGATCTCTGCCCAATTACGACAAATTTCTTCTTTCTTTTCGGCAAACACACTGTTTTTTCTGAATCTGCTTTCTTCTTCCTGCTTATAAATATTTTCCTTACTGTCAAGATAAGTTTTGAAAGAATTGTTTTTCATGAATGTTGAAAGCTTTGAAAGATAATCGGAATACTTTGCAGCCGAATCCTTTGTGTCGCTTATCAATTGATTTATAACTCTTTTAAACTTTTTTAACCCTCTGCTTAACGGAATCCTCAGTATAAGAAGCGTTATAAATCCTGCTATGGCAAACAGTAAAATTGACCCAAAGGTTATCATCAGCGAATCCATAACGGTTTCGTTATTCTTTGAAACAAATGCATTTACAATATACGGAATAAATGAAGCTAATACAGCAAAAAACAGTGCAAAAGAGGCTCCAACTATTGCCGAAACGGTTGAACGCCTTTTCATTGTATCATAGACTTCCTCGTCTGTTGCCTTTCTTGCATTAGCATTTTCACGTTCATAATCGTAATTGATTGCGTCGCTTGAAAAAAGCTTGATTTCGGTGGAATCGATATTTTCAATCAAATCCTCCGTTTGATTTTCATCTAAATGAATTTTCTCGGGGGAATCCGTAATGAATTCCCCTTTCCTTTTTGTTTCAGAAACTGCTCTTTTAACAGCACGCTTTGGCACCTTCAAATAATTAACTATTCTTCGCTCGATATTTATGCGTTGAGCCTTATACTCCGGCTGATCCTCACATGGGCAGTCGCTTGCCAAGCCAAATCTCTTATTGTTAAGGAAAAGTCCGTCCTCATTTGTTTTAAACGAAACCTCTATACGTGTTTCCATATTCGGAATATCATAATGTTTGCTTTTGAGGGTTTCTCTTTCCTTTATTATTTCCTTTATTTGAATGTCGGAATTCTTTTTGATGAAATGGGCTTGAGAGTAAATATCGGAAATTTGCGAACGAAGAATCTTTTTATCAAGCTCCGAGTTCACGTTATAAAGCACATCGGGAGCTAAATAAATGGAATCAATATCGTTATACGCCAATATCAAAAGCGTTATCCAAAGCCTGAAAAAATCCTCTTTCGTGTTTCTGTTTGATATTGAGCTCAAATTGAACTTCATAAATCTGCAATTCACCGGGTATTTTGCAGTTGTTCTGAAATCAAAATAGGTTTTTCCGCCTGACTTAATATATTCGGACACCTCGTCAATATCAGAATCAACCTTTTTAACAACCGAGAATAAAAATATTTTCTTTGGCCTTGAAAAATCCAAAACATTATATTGCTTTAATTTTTCGTCCCTTAGAGACCTGCTGACATCGATGTTCCATTTCAAGCTTCCGAACTTATTATCCGGAAGCTCGAGCTGCATATGTGAATCAGTTGGAACAATGCCGAGCATTTTTGCAACCTCATTTATTTCGGGATCCGGAAGACTATCTTTGTCATTAATATAATCTCCTCCAAAAGGATTCTTAGAAAGACACAATCTATCATCCGAAACAATAATGATGTTCCAGTTTCGAAGCTCACATTCACTTACAAAATGACGATCAAAAAGCGCGGGAATAGCTTCAAATAGGGTTTTGCCTTCTCTGTTCCAGCTGCAAATTTTAAAATCACCCTTATTTGAAACATTTTGAAAAACAGTTTCAAAATCGTCCATTTCACAAAGCAATTTTTTATCAATTGCTAAAATCGTAAGCACTTGCTCACCCCTTTCTGTAATAATACTTCAATTTAATTATAATTCGGCAAGCTCGCTTCTGTGGGCTGTAATTTGCTTAACAAGTTCCGCATATTGATCCTTACCTGCGCTCTTTCCGTCTACGCCCTCAAGAATATCACATATTTCGTCATAAATTCTAAGCGTTACAGAATCGTTCTTCATGCCTTTAAGCCAAGAGTTGCTTCTCTTTGCTTTCGGATCATCATCGCCGAGGGCAACGAGCTTATCTAAATTCTTATCAAACTCATCGTTCAAAAGGCCTATAAGATATTCGCATTTAATATCATCAAATGACTTTTCGCGTTCAAAATTATGAACCATATCGTCAATCATTTCAAAAATTGCTGCAATGAGAGCTTCTCCCCACGCCTCATGATAATTAGCACCTGATGAAGCCTTGTATAAAATCGGTATATAAAGAATATTCATAATCGCTTCTGATGAGAATTCTTCAATAACAAACGATCTTGAATACTTCTTATAGAACTGCGTATTTTTGAAATCAACCTTGTTGTTGTTTTCAAATGCAATTTCACTATTATACATTTCAAGAAGTCGACTTACATAACGCGGGCAGATTGTGAGAGCATCAAGCACTTCATAGAACTGGTCGCAATTTGTTCCGTTTGAAACGATAAGCTGAGGACTTCTTAATTGCGCATCAATAAGCTCATAGCAATAATTATAGCCGTGAAGGTCATGCTTTCTAAATCCGAGTTTATTTGAAATAATTGCATAAACAAACGCCTTTGCAATATCCTTTTCAAGCTCCTTTTGATATTCGGGATCAAGCTCTGGAAGAACATTGATATATTGCCAGTTTCTTTGAATATGAGGCGAAATTTCGGTATTTTTAGAATCAAGAGGATCTATTCTCTCTATTCTGTCATGATATGTTTCAAAATACATTCCGCCCCTTGTTTTCTTGTCCGAGCTGTTGGTTGCAAGAACCTTTCTCGGAGGAAGCATTTTGGTAAGATTTTTTGCAGAAACGTTATAAAGAGAATGGTAGAATAAGATTTGATAAACCGGAACATCAGCCGATAATTCTGCATTAAACTCTTTTAAGCATTCGTTTTGGAAGTATTTTTTGTTGCTTCCTAAGTGCTCCATTATTTCCGGATTCATAGCCGAAGCTCTGATTTCACGCTTCTGAACTCCTCTTGGAGGATCAATAAACGGAATTGCGAGGTTTTTAGCTTTTTCAATAATGCTCTTTAAGTATGAATCCTTGTCTTTTGGAGTAGCACATCCCGCATCAACAAGAGCTTCTTTGTAAATAGCTGTAACAACATCTATGTCAAGAGTTGCGTTACAATGCTTAACAACGCTATCTTTCCAGAACTGCATAATAACGCTTTCAAAAACATCTCCGAAGAAAGCATTGATTCCTGCTGTTTTTGCATTGCTGTCGCTGTTTTCATCAATACCATATTCTTCTGACAAGGTTCCGTCTTGCTTCATTACGGCATATTTTTTAGCCTTATCAAAGATGCTTTTCGTTAAATCGGTTGGCAAATCATACGTACCGATTGGATTTTTGCAGGACTTATTAATACTGTTAAGGCATTTTTTAGAAGAACAAACATAAATAATAGGAGATCTTTCCGGATTTTCTCTCTCGTCATCATCATCGGATTTTTTGCAGTTGCTATTCTTCTTTTCTATCTGTTCAATGCTTTTATCAATATTTTTAACATCCTGTGAAATCTTATTATATAGCTCTTTAAAGCCTTCCGTAATGTTTTCAATATATGCTTTAACCTTTGCTAAAACCTTAATGTTAATGAGATAATAGCAATAATCGTCAAGCAAGCCGGCCTTTCTCTTTGACTTCTTCTCAACAACCAGTAAGTCATTAATGATTGTTTCAATATTTCCTATACGTTCGCTCTTTTCTACCGGAACTTTCTTTGAGTGTTCCTGAATAATCTGTTGAAGTTTGCTTTCGTCATAAATATCAGCTGCCTGACGTTCAATTTTTAAGTTTTTGATTCTTTCATCAACAGCCTTTTTAACATCTTCAAAAAGAGGAGTGAATTCATCAATTTTACGATCTATTTCTTTGGAAACGCTTAAAAGGAAATAACGCGCCGCATTTGGATGCATAAATTTATCGTCATTGACAAGCATATACTTTTCAAGCACGGGAACATCATTTTGAGCATTTTTTGCAAAATCGGCAGTTATTATTGATTGTGCGATTTGATCAATTTGCATATTTGTATTAATTACAATTGCATCTTGATATTTAAGAAGCTCATCAGCAGCCATATTAATTGCGTTGCCTTTTGCCGCTCTCTTTTCTTTATACTCACTGCCGTCGGCTTCAATTTCGGTTACCGCCTGTTTTGTTTTGAGCAAGCACTCAGCTTTATAGGTTTCTGCAACAGAACGCTTGCTGTTCTTTGCTCGCAATGATTCTGTATATGCTGAAAGATCTTTAATATAAAGCTTGGACTTGTCCTTTAAATCAATTTTCCCTTTTTCCTGATATTGGC
>JALEZT010000069.1 GCA_022772725.1 Eubacterium sp. | reverse complement strand
GCCTATATCCGTAAGCAGACCTTTGAGCTCGGGGAGCGGCATTGAATAGCGTTGGGAGAGGTAGCGCAGTGATGCGCCTAACTCGCCATTCGGGCCTCCGTATTGTGATATTATCAGGCTTGCGGCTGCAGGATCGCACTTTTTTATATTAATAGGGTATTGAAGCTTTTTTATATAATTAAACATATAATTCACATAGCCTTTCCAACTGCAAAAAATCTTTTGCACGCCGACGCAGTTTTTTCAGCGTGCAGAAATATTTTAAAGGAGATAATCGTATAATTTAATTTGCTTATTCAGTCTATTTTATGCAGTCGGCCGCATTTTGCTAAAACGGCAGTAGTGTCAATTATCTTGATAATTAACGCAATTAAATCATAATCACATATTCTGCTTTTTAAGCGTGTTTTCGACACATTTGCATATTATAATTTTTTTGGTTGTTTTTGACGATAATATATGATAGAATATTTTTATTGATTAAAAATATCTATTAAGATTTTTATAAAGAGGTACAAAATGAAGCTTTCACTTGTTGTTCCCTGCTATAATGAAGAGGGAAATGTTGAAAAATTCTATTCCGAGGTTAAAAAGGCTTTCGAAGGTAAGGTTGAGGATTACGAATTTGTTTTCGTTAACGACGGAAGTAAGGACGAAACATATAATAAGCTCAAAAAGCTTTATGATGAGCATAAGGAATCTCAAATTCAGGTTTTGTCGTTCAGCCGTAATTTCGGCAAGGAGGCGGCAATCTACGCAGGGCTTAACAGCGTTAAAGGCGACCTTGTTTGCCTTATTGACGCCGACCTTCAACAAAGACCCGAGGTTGTTTTGCGTATGCTTGATGTTATGCAGAAGAACGAAGAGATTGACTGCGTAACGGCTTATCAGGACGAGCGTAAGGAGGGCAGGCTGATGACGGCTATGAAATCTGCCTTCTATAAAATTATTAACGGCATTGCAGATGTTCCGTTTGTTAACGGTGCCTCCGATTTCAGACTGATGAAAAGAAAAATGGTTGACGCGGTTATTGAAATGGGCGAGTATCACAGATTTTCAAAGGGCATTTTCAGCTTTGTGGGCTTCAACACGGAATATATTCCTTACACGGTTGAGGAGCGCGAAAGCGGAGAATCAAAGTGGGGCTTCAGAAAGCTTTTCAAATATGCTATTGAGGGAATTGTTTCGTTTACCACATTTCCTTTGAAATTATCAACATATATCGGATTGTTTTCCTCGTTCGCTTCAATAATTTATCTTATAGTTGTTGTTATTCAAAAGCTTGCCTTCGGAATTAATGTTCCCGGCTATGCAACAATTGTTGTGCTCGTTCTTCTCCTCGGAGGGCTTCAGCTTTTCTGCCTCGGTCTTCTTGGGGAATATCTTTCAAAAATATATGTTCAGGTTAAAAACAGACCCATCTATATTTTAAAAGAGCATCTCGGCAATAAAGATAAAAAGGATATATAATCTATGAAAAAAATAAAAGAGCTTTTAATTAAATACAAGGAATTGATAACCTATGTTATTTTCGGTGTGCTGACAACAGTTGTTAACTTTGCGGCATTTTGGATTATTGACAGGATTTTGGGCGATAGCCTTTATCTTATCAGCAATGCAATTGCGTGGGTTATCGCCGTTGCGTTTGCCTATGTAACAAACAAAATCTGGGTTTTTGAGTCTAAAAGCTGGGCACCGAAGCTCGTTTTAAAGGAGGCTTGCGAATTTGTTGCGGCAAGGCTTTTCAGCTTCGGAATCGAAGAGGGCGGACTTTATCTTTTCGTAACTATTATGGGCTTCGGAAAATATTCGTTCACTCTTTTAGGTATTGAAATAACGGGTCAGCTTATCGCAAAGGTTATCCTTGCAGTTGTCGTTGTTATCTTGAATTACTTTTTCAGCAAATTTATTATTTTCGCCAAGAAAAAAGGGAAAAAGCAGGATGAAAACGCTTGAAAATAAAATGCCGTTTTGCGCTTTGTTAGGTAAAAAGTATGTAAAAAAGCAGATAAGGCATAAAATCAGCGCCTCGGAGGGTTAAAGCTCCGAAGCGCTTTTTTAATCTTAATTATCCCACGGCCACGGGTCTTTAAGCCATTCGTCCGTGTTTTCTCCGTTTAGCGTTAAAGGTCCGTAAAGGGACTCATATTCTGCTTTGAGCTTTTCAAACTGCATTCTGTATTTCCTGAAAAGTCTTTGCGCCTCCGCGTTTCCTTTGTGTGTGTCAAGATAAACATGCATTTCCCACATTGCAAATTGCGCGGCGGAAAGCCTGTTTAAAAGCTGTTCTCTTTTCATAAAATCACTCCTTTGCCCGTAAACGGCTTATCAAGCTCGGGAAAAAGCGTTCCTCTGTCAAGGCTCTTTTTTTCCTCTTCATATATAACGGGAGCCTGCTGAAAAGGAACATACGCCATAGCAACTGTTGTGTCAGACGGAAGCGGCGAGGGAATACTGCTTTTTTTGCTTTTCAAAAAGCTCGGATTAAACATATCGTCAAAATCATGCATAATAGGTTCAAGCCTTTCTGCCTGCCATTGTTTCTCCGCTTTTGACTGCCGCAGGCTTGCAGACTGCGGAGCAAAAGAAATCCGTTTTATGCGGATTAATTTTTTATTATAGGATTATCCCCCTGAATTATAATATGCCGCCGTGCGAAAAAAGTTTTTCGGCATATAATAGAATAGATGTTTAAAATTGCTGTTAATAGGTAAAACTATATATGAAATCTAAAACAAGGGTGATAATTATGGTTGTTAAACGAGGGGATATTTATTACGCTGATTTAAGCCCCGTTGTTGGCTCGGAGCAGGGAGGAGTTCGCCCTGTTCTTATAGTTCAAAACGATGTCGGCAACAAGTATTCGCCAACGGTTATCGCCGCAGCAATAACAAGCCAGCGTGATAAAACAAATCTGCCCACTCATATAGAGGTTGACGCAGGCAACTGCGGACTTGCAAAGGACAGTATAGTTCTGCTTGAACAGGTGCGCACAATAGATAAAAGGCGCCTGCGTGAAAAAATGGGAACGCTTGACACAGGGGATATGGGAAAGGTTAATGAAGCACTTTCTGTTTCCTTCGGTCTTTAAAATCGGGATTACTCTGATTTTATATCAGGTAATCCTTTTTTTGTTGCAATGAATGATAATTAATGATAAAATATAAAGGAAATATCAGAAAAGAGGTTTAATTATGAATAGAATTGCACAGTTTGAAAAGGTCAGCTTTTCACAGTTTGAGCAGGATTTTAAAAAGAATTTTCCCGAATGTGAGGATGTTAAGGCGGTTTATGATTCAATAAAGCTTCCCGTCAGAGCAACCTCCGGCTCGGCAGGCTATGATTTTTTTGCACCCGTTGATTTAACTCTTGAAAAGGGAAAATCGCTTTTGATTCCAACGGGAATACGCTCAAAAATCAACGACGGCTGGGTGCTTAAAATTTATCCGCGCTCGGGTCTCGGCTTTAAGCACAGAGTTCAGCTTGACAATACAGTCGGCATTATAGACGCCGATTATTATAATTCCTCTAATGAGGGACATATTATGATTAAGCTTTCGTGCGACGCTCACGACGACGGCCACACCGTTTCAATCTCGGCGGGAGACGGCTTTGCACAGGGCATTTTCCTTCAATTCGGTATAACAGTTGATGATAATGCAGTCGGCGAAAGAGACGGAGGCTTCGGCTCAACAACCAAGAAAAAATAAATAACATTGATATAGAATGCGTTAATTTTTCAGCGTTTTTCATTTCTTTTATACATTATTTGCTAAAATACTTGACTTTTTAAAATTATTTGTATATAATCTTGCTCGGATATTAAAGATATCAAATAACCCCTGACAGAGTCGGAGGGAGGGAATTAAGTGAGCCAGGTTAGAATTAAAGAGAATGAGTCTCTTGACAGCGCTATCCGCCGTTTCAAGCGCCAAACATCGCGCGACGGTATTATTCAGGAGGTGCGCAAAAGAGAGCACTATGAGAAGCCTTCGGTTGCCCGTAAAAAGAAGAGCGAGGCTGCTCGTAAAAGAAAGTATAAGTAATATATACATAAAGGGAAACGCAACCGTTTCCCTTAATTTTTTTGATAGAAACGGTTGATGCTTTATGAAAAAAATACTTGTTTTAAACGGCCCTAATCTTAATATGACGGGAATAAGAAAAAAGAATGTTTACGGCTCTGAAACGCTTAAAGATATTAACGAAGAGCTTAAAGCATACGGAAAGGCAAACGGGGCAAGGGTGTCTTTCTTTCAGTCTAATCACGAGGGAGACATTATTGATGTTATCCACGAGAGCAAGGATGAGTTTGACGGCGTTGTTATCAATGCCGGAGCATATACTCATTATTCCTATGCAATAAGAGACGCTATTGAAGCCGTTTCGGATTTTACTCCCTTTGTTGAGGTGCATATGAGCGATATTCATAAAAGAGAGGATTTCAGAAAAATTTCCGTTATAACCGATGTTTGCGTAAAGCAGATTTGCGGCTACGGTAAAGACAGCTATAAAATGGGTATTGATTTATTAATGGAAATATTATAAAATAGAATTAAGTTAATATAATAACACTACGGAGGTATAAAAATTATGGTATCAGCAGGCGATTTCAGAAACGGCGTAACCTTTGAGGAAGACGGTAATGTTTTGCAGGTTATTGAATTCCAGCATGTTAAGCCGGGTAAGGGTGCGGCATTCGTTAGAACAAAAACAAAGAATGTTATCACCGGTGCGGTTACGGAAAAGAGCTACAATCCATCGGCAAAATTCCCAACTGCATATATTGAAAGAAAAGAAATGGTTTATTCCTATAATGACGACGGACTTTATTACTTTATGGATCAGGAAACATTCGATATGATTCCCGTTGCAGAGTCCGAATTGAGCGATAACTTTAAATTTGTTAAGGAAAACGATGTTTGCCGTATTCTTTCATATAAGGGCAAGGTTTTCGGTGTTGAGCCGCCAACCTTCGTAACTCTTGAGGTTACAAAAACAGACCCCGGCTTTAAGGGCAACACTGCAACAAACACCCTTAAACCCGCAACTCTTGAAACAGGCGCGGAAATCCGCGTTCCGCTTTTCATTAATGAAGGCGACTCCATCAGAGTAGACACAAGAACCTGCGAGTATATGGAAAGAGCATAACCTAATAATTTTAACGGAGGGTAATCATTATGAACACAGTTGAAAGCCTCGGCTATCTTAAAGGACTTCTTGAAGGTCTTGATTTTGACGGCGGAAAAAAAGAAACAAAAATGTTCAAGGCAATTGTTGATGTTCTTGATAATATTATTGAGGATTTAGACACTGTAAACGAGGATATTGATATTCTTGCAGAGCAGGTTGACGATATTGACGACGACCTTGCGGCTGTTGAGGATTATCTTGCAGAGGATGATTGCGATTGCTGCGGTTGCGGCGATGATGATGAATATTCAATTGTTTGCCCAAGCTGCGGCGAGGAAATCGTTGTTGATGAGCAAACAGTTATGGAGGGCGGCATTGAATGTCCTAATTGCGGCGAATATCTTGAATTTGAAATCGAGGATGAAGAAGAGGACGAGGAATAAGATAAACCGCTTTTAAAGAACTTAAAAGGCGCTCCCGCAACGGAGCGCCTTTAATTTTAACCGGCAGGGGTGTGAAAAAATGTATCCACAGCTATAAGGAGAAATATGCTTCTCCCAAATGGCTCGAAAAGGGCGAGGTACGAACCGTTTGCGAAAAATGCGGAGATGTTTTATGCGTTGAATACACTCCTCAGGCAAGCGAAATTTATGCCGAATTTATCGATATAATTAATACAAAGGAGGGCGGTTCGAATTGAACTGCCCCTTTTTCTTATTGAAGTGCGTCTCTTGCCGCATCGCCTACATCCGAAACGGCGTTTCCTGCTCCGCCTACTGCGTCGCCCACTGCTTCGCCGACATCGGAGGCCGCTTCGCTTGCGTTATTTGCGGCGTTGTCAGCCCCATTTTGCGCCGTGTTATCATATCTGTTTGTTGTAACGGTTGTTGCGTTCGTTGGAGCGGTTGTTGTTGATGTTGTTGTTGAATCATACTGCTTGTTATTGGCACAGCCTGCAAAAGCCGAAACGGCAACCACGGCTGCAACGATTAATATTAATGCTTTCTTTTTCATAATATCGCCTTTCTTTTTTGTTTTTTATAGTATTTGCAAAATACCGGATTTTATTATTATTTTGTTAAAATTCCGTTATCGGAATAGAGAAGCAGAAGAATATCCTCGTCTTTACCCGTTTGTGCGTTTTTATAAATCAGCACCTCCTGCGAGTCGCTCTTGCTCTTGCAATGATATTCCGTGCAGAAAACCTCCGTGCCGTTATCCTTCGGGATAAGGCATTTTTTAGTTGAAATTATTTCAACATTTGAATTTAACTGCGCATTGCTTTCACCCTGCGAAAAATCAACGTTCTGCCTGTTTTTGCGGTTCATAATATATCCTGTTGCCTCAACCGAATATATTTCTCCGTTTGAAAGCGAAACGCCAACCTTGATTAAATCGGGATAATAAATAACGCCGTTTTCACTGTAAGCAAAATTAATTATGCAAACATTGTTTTGAACGGCATAATAGCTTTCCTCCATATTTTTATATCCGATTTTGTTTAAAAATTCGCGTGCAATGTTAACGGCATTTTCCTCGGTAACAGACGATTGCGAAACATTCAAATCGCTCATAATATAAGAGATATATCCGCCGTTTTTGGTTACGGCAACGGTGTAAAGCTTATAAGAGAAAACATAAGCGGGAATTTTTCCGTTTTCCTCTGTTTTATAAACAACTCCCTGCTCGCTGACTCCAAGCGTATCTGCAACGATTTTTCTGCATTCTTCCTTTGATTTTTCGCTTGAATTTTTCAAAAGCTCGGATTCTCTGTTTACAACCGCGTCTGCGTACGGACCGTCATAAAGCAGGGTGGGGTAGTCGGAAAAGGTTTCCTCGGCAGATTTAAAATCAACCGAAATAGAGGAATATTTAAGCGTTCCTCCGTCCTTTGAAACAACCTCGTTTTCAGTTATCATTCCGCCTGCGTTGCATCTGCTGACCATATCCTCGGTAAATTCGGAATATTTTTTGGCATATCCCAAAAGCTGAGATATTCCCTCATAGTCCTCGGCAGAAAGCTCCTCCTTTTGAGACATACTGCGCGCATAATCTCCCGCCTGGCTTAAAAATTTATATACTCCGCTCAAATTCATTTGCTCAATAGGAAGTGAGGAGAGCGCACCCTTTGCCGTTGTGCATTCCGAATAAATATCGCCGGAAACAGAGGAAAGCACATTTCCCGAGCTTGCATACTGCACCTTTGTTAGATTTGTTTCAATTGAATCAAGACATTCCGAAAGCTCTGTTAAATTTCTTTGATAAGAGGCTTCAAGCCTTGTCTTATAATTTCTGCTTTGCACACCGCCGATAATTGCAAAGGCGGCTAAAACTGCAACAAGGCAGAATGAAAAGGAGCAGAGCCGCACAATGTTTCTTCTTTTCATAATTATTCACATAGCCTTTCCAACCGCAGATAATATATGCCGAAAGCTCCCCGTGCGGTTTATCGGGGCGGCAGTATTATTTCGGCGTGCCGTGCCGAATGTATAAAAAATATGTTTCAAACTGATTTTGCCCTGTTTTTACGAAAACATACAAAAAAAGTCTTTTATTAAATGTATTTATTTGCTATAATAAACTGAATATATATTCATAATTTTAATGTGTGAAAATGCGGAGTTAAAACAATGGCACTTGAAAACGGTAAAAAAAGAATAGTAGTTAAGGTGGGGACATCAACCTTAACGCATAAAACGGGAAAAACAAATATTGCCGTTATTGCAAAGCTTGCATCCGTGCTTTCCGATTTGAAAAATGAGGGGCACCAAATTATTCTTGTTTCCTCGGGCGCAATCGGAATAGGTATGAGCAGACTGCGAATTAGCGAAAAGCCGAAGGAAACAAAATGCCTTCAAGCCGCGGCGGCTGTCGGTCAGTGTGAGCTTATGTTTTTATATGATAAGCTTTTTTCGGAATATGATGTTGTTGTAAGCCAATTGCTTTTCACATCGGACGCACTTAAAAAGCCCGAAAGCAAAATGCATCTTATTGACACCTTTAATCAGCTTCTTGATTATGATTGCCTGCCTATAGTTAACGAAAACGATTCCGTTTCCGTTGAAGAGCTTTTAAACGGCGATAACGATTGCCTTTCTGCAACCGTTGCCGTGCTGACGGATTCGGATTTGCTTATTCTTTTAACAGACACAGACGGACTATATGACAGTAACCCTGCCGAAAATAGGGATGCAAGGCTTATTTCAAGGGTTGAAAAGATAGACGATAATATTAAAGCAATAGCAGGCGGAGCAGGCAAAAAGGGCACCGGCGGCTTTATAACAAAGATTAAGGCGGCAGAGATTGCCGTTAATGCAGGCATACCCGTTGTTATTGCAAACGGTTCAAGGCCAACCGATATATATCATATTTTAAGAAATCAGCAAACAGGAACATATTTTGAGGCGGTAAAAAATGATTAGATTAGGCAATAACGCTTTAAAGGCAAAGGATTTTCTTTCAACCGTAACAACAAAGCAAAAAAATGATGCTTTGCTTGAAATAGCAAAAGGCTTGAGAGAAAACTGCGAAACAATTATTCAGGAAAATAAAATTGATATTGAAAATGCAAAAAAGGACGGCTTGCCCGACGGTCTTGTTGACAGGCTTATGCTTGATGAGGGCAGAATAAATGCAATTGCACATTCCGTTGAGCAGGTTGCCGAGCTTCCCGACCCGTGCGGAGAAATTTTGAGCGAATATATAAAGGAAAACGGACTTAAAATAACAAAGGTTTCCGTTCCGATCGGCGTTATCGGAATTATATATGAGGCACGCCCGAATGTTACGGCAGACGCCGCCGTGCTCTGCCTTAAAAGCTCAAATGCGGTTATTTTGAGAGGCGGAAAGGAAGCCATTAATTCAAATATGGCTATCGCCGGAGTTATGAGAGCGGCATTAAAAAAATGCGGCTTTGACGAAAATTGTATTCAGCTTGTAACAGATATTTCAAGAGAGTCTGCAAACGAAATGATGAAAATGAAGGGCTATCTTGATTGCCTTATTCCGCGCGGCGGAAAGGGGCTCATAAGAAGCGTTGTTGAAAATTCAACCGTTCCCGTTATTGAAACAGGCTCGGGCAACTGCCATATTTTCGTTGACGAAGGTGCAGATATTGATATGGCGGCAAAAATAATTTTCAATGCAAAAACTCAGCGCATCGGTGTTTGCAATGCCTGCGAAAGCCTTGTTATCCATTCTGGAATAATAGATAAGGCGCTCCCTGCTATCAAAGCGCTTCTTGATACCAAAAATGTTGAAATGAGGGGCGACGAGCGCGCAATGCTTGCCGCACAGGGAGTTCTTCCTGCAAGCGATGAGGATTTTGCAGAGGAATATCTTGATTATATTATAAGCATTAAAACGGTTGATAATCTTGATGAAGCCATTAAGCATATAAACCGTTATTCAACGAAGCACAGCGAGGCAATCATAACCGAAAATGAAGAAAATGCACGGCAGTTTCTTGCACGGGTTGATTCAGCGGCGGTTTATGTTAATGCCTCAACAAGATTTACGGACGGCGGCGAGTTCGGTCTCGGTGCGGAAATAGGAATTTCAACTCAAAAGCTTCACGCAAGAGGGCCTATGGGCTTGCGTGAGCTGACAACAACAAAATATCTGATTTACGGAAACGGTCAGGTTAGATAGGATTTTTTAAATGGATAAGTATAAAAAGCTTGCCTCAAACACAATAATTTTTGCAATAGGAACATTTTCCTCAAAGCTGCTGACGCTTGTTTTAACATTTTTCTATACTCGCGTTATGGCAACGGGGGATTTCGGCGGCGCAACGCTGATTCAAAATGCGGTTAATATTCTTGTTCCGATTGTAACTCTTGCCGTAAACTCGGCGGCGCTGCGCTTTGCGCTTGATAAAAACAGTAATAAAAAGCAGGTGTTCACAACAGGCGTTGCAACAACGCTTATAGGCTTTCTTGTTTTCTGCCTCTTTGCTCCCGTAGTTGTTAAAATCAATATAAACGATTTTAATATGGGTCAATATGCAATATTGCTTTATTTAATGCTTCTCGGCTCATCTCTTCGCCAGCTTTGCCAGCAGTTTGTAAGAGGCTCGGGACATGTTAAGCTTTATGCAATAGACGGCGTTATGGCAACTGCAACCTCGGCAGGCTTCACCTTCCTTTATCTCGGTGCATTCCATTGGGGAATATACGGATATATTCTTGCCATTTTCACAAGCGATATGATTTCCGTTGCGTTTATGTTTATATGCGCAAAGCTTTGGAAATGTCTTGATTTAAGGCACGGACTGAAAAAGGAAACAGCCGTTCCTATGCTCAAATACTGTATTCCGCTTATACCGACTATTGTGCTTTGGTGGATTATCAATGTTTCCGATCAGTATATGGTAACTTATTTTAACGGCGTTTCGCTCAGCGGAATATACACCTCGGCATATAAAATCCCGAATTTTGTTATAATTTTTTCTTCTATATTTATAGACGCGTGGCAGTTATCTGCCGTTGATGAATACGATAATAAAGGAAAATCGGAATTTTTCACAAAGGTTTTCAGGGTATACAGCGGCGCGCTTATCTCGGTGGGCGCATTGCTTATTGCAGGTTCAAGGATAATAACGGATTTGTATCTCGGCAAGGATTATTACGATTCGTGGCATTATGTGCCGATACTCGTTATTGCAACAACCTTTTCCTGCCTTGTTAATTTCTATGCCTCCGTTTATATGGCAGAGAAAAAAAGTATGCTTTCAATGATAACCGCGGCAAGCGGAGCCGTTGTTAATATAGTATTAAACCTTATTTTAATACCGAAATTTGCGGCTTACGGCGCGGCGATAGCAACTGCCGTTTCGTTTGTAACGGTATTCATTTTAAGGGTTATTAACACGAAAAAATTTGTTAATATCAAAATTGATGTCAAAAGCTTTCTGCCGTCTGTTTTGCTTATGCTTGCAGGATGTGTAGTTATGCTTTCGGAGGTCGGTGGTCAGTGGGTAAGCTTCGGCGTAACGCTTGCAATTTCCGCTCTCGTTGTTATCATCAATTTCAAATCCGTTAAGGATATAATTACCCTTTTGCTTGGGAAATTCATTAAAAAAGGGGTAACGAATAATATTAGTATTGAATATTGGTAATTTTTAGTGTATAATTAACAAACAGGTAATAGAAATTACTTTATTTTCAAATAATTTTTGGAGGAATTGTATATGAAATCAACCATTTCCGTTGCCCAGGCAAAGAAAATGATAGATGATAAATTAAGCCACTTTTTCGGTGTAAGTCCCGAAACGGCTTCAATTGAGCAGTATTATAAGGCTGTTTCAATGATTGTCCGCGATGAGCTTCAAGCGGCAAGCAGTGATTTCCGCCACACCGCAAAGGGTCAGGATTCCAAAACGGTTTATTATTTGTGTATGGAATTTCTTATGGGCCGTTCACTTAAAAATAATCTTTATAACCTTGGCTTAACAGAGGTTTTCAACGAAGCACTTAAAGGCTTTGATGTAAGCCTTGATAAGCTTTATGAGCAGGAGCCCGATGCAGGTCTCGGAAACGGCGGTCTCGGCAGACTTGCCGCCTGCTATCTTGACGGTCTTGCAACAAACGGTTTTCAGTCTATGGGCTATTCAATCAGATATGAAGCAGGCATCTTCAAGCAAAAGCTTGTTGACGGCTGGCAAACAGAGCTTCCCGATTTCTGGCTTCCCGGCGGAGATGTTTGGCTTGTTCCTCGTGAGGAAAGAGCAGTTGAGGTTAAGTTTGAAGGCTGGGTTGACGATAGCTGGGACGGCGATTATCATCATGTTGAGCAGCGCGATTGCAATAGTGTAACCGCTATTCCTTATGATATGTATGTGTCGGGTGCAGGCAAGGGCGTTTCAAGGCTTCGCCTTTGGGCTTCACGCAAGCCCGAGCTTGATATGAGTCTCTTTAACCAAGGCTCATTCATCAAGGCAATGGAGCAGTCTGCCATGGCAGAGGCAATTTCAAAGGTGCTTTATCCTGCGGATAATTCTCCGGAGGGCAAATCTCTTCGTTTGCGTCAGCAGTATTTCCTTGTTTCCGCTTCAATTCAGGATATTATTCAGCGTCATTTAACTAAATACGGCACTCTTGATAACCTTCCCGAAAAGGTTGCAATTCATATTAATGACACTCATCCAACCATGGCAATCCCCGAGCTTATGAGAATAATGCTTGATGAATGCGGATACGGTTGGGATGACGCTTGGAGCATTGTTACAAAAACAGTTGCTTACACAAACCATACCGTTATGAAGGAAGCGCTTGAATGTTGGAGCGAGGAGCTTTACAGCAGACTTCTTCCGCGTATTCATCAAATCACAAAGGAGATTGACAACCGCTTCCGCGCTTATGTTTGGGGCGCAACCCACGATGCCGATAAGGTTGAAAGAATGGCAATCGTTTCGGGCGGCGTAGTTCGTATGGCAAATCTTTGCGTTGCGGGCTCACACAGCGTAAACGGCGTTTCTGCGCTTCATTCGGAAATTCTTAAAGAAACCGTTTTCAACGATTTTTATACAATCACTCCCGATAAATTCACTAATGTAACAAACGGTATTGCGTTCAGAAGATGGCTTTGCCAGGCTAACCCTGCATTAACAAAATATATCACAGAGCTTATCGGCGACGGCTTTATCACAAAGAGCGATGAGCTTCTTAAGCTCCGCGATTTTAAGGATGATAAGCAGGTGCTTGCCGATTTAGCCGAAATCAAGCATCAAAATAAGGTTCGCTTTGCAGAGCTTGTTAAGAAAAGAAACGGTGTTGAAATCAATCCCGATTCAATTTTTGATGTTCAGGTTAAAAGACTTCACGAGTATAAGCGTCAAAGCCTTAATATTCTTAACATTATTGCAGAATATCAAATGATTAAGGCAAACCCAAGCGTTGATTTTGAGCCCAGAACTTATATCTTTGCTTCAAAGGCGGCTCCCGGCTACTATATGGCAAAGAAAACGATTGAGCTTATAGATGCTCTTTCCAAGCTTATTAATAATGATCCCGAGGTAAACGGAAAGCTCAAGGTTGTGTTTATGGAGGATTATAATGTAAGTCTTGCAGAGGTTCTTATGCCTGCCGCTGATATTTCGGAGCAGATTTCTCTTGCAGGAACAGAGGCTTCGGGCACGGGCAATATGAAGCTTATGCTCAACGGCGCAATAACCCTCGGAACGCTTGACGGCGCAAATGTTGAAATTGCGCAGGCTGTCGGCGACGATAATATTATCATCTTCGGTATGAAAACTCCCGAGGTTCAGCAGCTGCAAAGAGACGGCTATTATCCGATGAATTATATCAATAATAATCCTGCTCTCAAAGGCGTTATTGATTTTCTTAATATGGGCGTAAACGGAAAATCCTTCGGCGAGATAACATCAAGTCTTATGAATGTTGATCCGTATATGGCACTTGCCGATTTTGCGGATTATCAAAAGGCTCAGGCATTCTCTGCTGAGGTTTACAGAGATAAAGAACGCTTTGCAAGAATGTCGCTTATGAACATCAGCGGTGCAGGTGTGTTCAGCGCAGACCGTTCAATTATGGACTATGCGAATAATATTTGGCACACAAAGCCCGTTCAGTTCCCCCAGGAAGCAAAGAAGCCCGCAGAGGCTGAAAGTGCTCCCGTAAAAAAAGCACAGAAGAAAACCGCTTCAAAAAAGAAAACGGCAAAAAAATAATAAACAAAATGAAAGACGGCAAGGGCATAAAAATTAAAATGTCCTTGCCTGTGTAATATTTTATGCAGATATTCAATTCACGAAAAAAAGAATATAAATCGCAGATAAGCGCAATTGCCGTTGATGAACAGGTTAAATTCAGGCTTGTTGTTCCAAGATGTATTAAGTGCTCGTGCGCAA
>JALEZT010000053.1 GCA_022772725.1 Eubacterium sp. | reverse complement strand
TAAAATCCCCGAGAAGATGCTTCTCGGGGATTGCTTTTATCCGAATATTCTGTTTGCGTTTTCCGTCAGTTCGGCAAGCTTTTCCTCTCCGAGCTTTTTAACAATCTCCTTCGCTCCGCCTTGATAATCGGGCGGTCGCGTTGAGGTGTTGTGGCAGTCGGAGCCGATAAAGCTTATTCTTTCGCTTTCAAGATATTTGAAAAGCTTTTTTCTTATGCTTCTGTGAGCATCGGCAAAGGAGCTGATATTAACCTGCGTTAAGCAGCCCATATCAATCAGCTCATCAAGCGTGTCTGTATCGTCCATAAGCGAGCGGTAGCGTTCAATGTGAACAAGAACGGGAGTTATGCCGTAGTCGATTATAAGGCTTGAAAGCCGTTCAAGTGCTCTGTCGGAAAAATCCTCGGAAAACGGGTGCTCAATAAAAGCATATTTTGTGTCTCCTGCGCAGATTTCCGATAAATCGTCGTTGCCGAAAAGATATTTGCTTATATAAACCTCGGCGGCAGGGATAATCTCGGGAGAATCAGACGGAAGAGCACGGCAGAGCCTTTCGTATGCGGCGTTTCTTTTTTTAACAAAATCCGCAAGAGAAATTGAATCACTGTAATAATGGGGCGTTACAATTATTTTTTCAGCCCCCTGACCCTTCAGCCTTTCAACCATTTCAAGACTCATTTCAAGACTGCTTGCGCCGTCGTCGATTTCCGGCAGAATATGGCAGTGCGTTTCAATAAGATTTTTAATAATCACAGTATCACCTTAATTCAAATCCGGCTTTTAATATGTATATTCGTTATAGCCGTATTTTTTATAGCCGTATTTATATCGTGATGCTTTATCCGAATCGTAATTAACAACAAAGCCTAAAATATTAGCGTCTATAAATTCAAGTGCTTTAAGCGCCTTTTGAAGCTCGGGGTGTGTTGAGGAATAAGAGCGCACAACAAGCACAACACCGTCTGATTCACGGATAACAGGGAGCGCATCCGAAACAAGATTAATCGGCGGAGTGTCTATTATAATGTAGTCATAGCTTTTTGAAACCTCTTCAAGAAAATCCCTCATAGGCTCGGAGCCGAGTATTTCCGCAGGATTAGGCGGAATGGAGCCGGAGGCGATAACAGATAAATTTCTTATTTCCGTTGGATGAATTATGCTGAATAAATCAACCCTTTGAGAGCTTCGACTGTTAACGGCGGAGCTTAAATAATTAGTTAACCCCGGAGCGTTTGGAATTGAAAAATAATGATGAATTTTCGGTTTTCTTAAATCGCCGTCAATAAGCAAAACCCTTTGGTCTGCCTCGGCAATTGAAATTGCAAGGTTTGTTGTGGTGGTTGTTTTTCCTTCGCTTGGAACAGAGGAGGAAACAACAATTATTTTGCAGCCCTTTTTCATAACGGAAAGCATTATATTTGTTCTTATTGATTTGTATGCTTCCTCAATTCTGAATTTAAGTCCCGGTTCAATAGATGCGTCTTTAAGAAGAAAACGGGAGGAGGTTATGCTGTCGCTTTTTTTCTTTGCCATTACTTATTACCTCCTGATTTTTTCTTTTTGTTTGAAATCTCAAATTCGGGAACAGAGCCCAAAACAGGTATATCGTATTTGCCCGATAAATCCTCTGCGCCCTTAATTCGAACATCAAGAAATTCGCGCAAAACCGCATAAAGCGCGGCAAGCAAAATTCCGGCAATTGCGCCTATAATGCATTTTTTGGGATATTGCATACTTTCTGCGGCGCCAGCCTTCATCGGTGCGTCCTCAACGGAAACCTGAACAAGTCCCTGATTTGTTTGATCCATTGCCTGCGGAACACAGGTTTCAAGTGTTTGCGCAATGTGATAGCTCAAATCGGCGTCTGTTGTTGTAACCGTGAAATAAAACATTGCCGTGTTTTCAACCTTTTGAATTGAAATTGAGCCCTTAACGGTTCCTGCGGAATAATCCGTTCCGTAGGTTTTATTCAGCTCGTCCGCAACCATTTGATTAAAATTATTTGTTGAAAAAACCTCAATATATGTGTCAAGCATTCTCATAGCATAATTCATTTTGCTTGTTTGGCTCGTTCTTTGAACGCTTGTTGAGGAGCCGGATTCCGTTGTTGAGGTATTGTCGTTGAGCTCCTCCTCGTAATCAACCGCGTAAGCAAGAAATTCAATAGTTGAGGTATATGTCAGCGTTGTGAATTTTGCCGTAAAAAGAAATGCGGCAAACGCGCCGATAAGCGCAAAAACAATTATCAGCTTCCATTTTTTCAGCAGGGCTGTAAAAACCTTTTGAACATTTTCGTCTATATTCAAGCAAACCATCCTTTCGGCATACGCATTTCATAGTATTTTGCAAATTAAATTTTACTTTAAAATAAAATATTTGTCAACATTATAAGGTTATTTCTATTGACAAAGATAAGAAAATAAATAATAATATATTTTAATAAAATATTCAAAGGTTAGGGGCATTTTATGAGCGCAGAAGAAAGCAAAATATCTCTTTGGGGACCGTATTCCAAAAAATATATGGGCATATCAAGAATAATTGATTCCGATATGAAATCGGGAGCAAGATTTGATTTTGTTGTTCATCCAACCGTTTGGAATTCGGCAGTTCCCGTTCCTAATGTAACAGTTCCCAGCAGCTATCATCTTTGGAAATGCAAGGGAGATTATTCCTTTTATTCATACAGATATGAGCTGATGTGGAAGGATTTGATATACACAGATGTTTCCTTTTCAAAAATAAACGAGGAAGCATATCTTATGAGGGCGTGCTTCGTTAATAATACGGATTTGAAGCAAAATTGCCTTTTAAATGTTTTTTCGTCTATGGAATATCCAAAGCCGTTTTACTGCCGTGTTTCGCTTCCCAAAAAGGCGGTTTTAATCAATGCAAACGATTATGAGGAATATGAATATGCAAATCCGCGCCCGTGGGATAGGGAAAATCCCGACGGTATGCATAAGGGCGAATTTTTCGATTGCAATTTCTATTCAAGCCACGGCTTGGGCGACAGATGCGAGAATTATCATGTTCCTGTGCTAAATTTAAAGCCCTTCGGCTGTGAGGCGGGTGACAGGGCTTCGTATCGTGCAGACGCTTCGGAATTTAAAAATCCCGTTTTAACGGTAAGGTATAAAAGCGTAACGGATACTCCCGCCGAATTTCTGCTCTGCGGAAAAAGGGTTGCTTTCCCTGTTAATCAAGAGCTTTCGTTTGCACATTTTGAATTTAACGGCGAAGAAAGCATAACCCTTGAAAGCCTCGGAACAGGCGGAATTGAGCTTGATTTTCTTGTAATAACGGAGAAGGGAGAGGAAAAAAGTATTTCCGCTTCTCTTGAAAAGCAGGGCTTCGTTCCGAAAATTTCCTCTGAAAAGGCAGGCAAGGGCTTAAAAATTAAGCTTGAATATCCAAGCGGAGAAGCGTTTTTCGTTCTCACAAATAACGAAAGAACAAGGGAAAGAACGCTTAACTCGGGTTGCCTTGAAGACGCTTTGCCAAACAGGCTGTCAAACGGCGACCACACCTATGATGAGCTGACAAGAACATTTTCCGAAAGCTTTCTTGCAAAGAAAAGCGATGAGGGATTTTTCCATAACGCAGTTATTCAGTCAATTTTTATTGAGCCTCATTCAAGCCATATCGAGTATGCGGTTGTTTCAAAAAATGAATTTAATCCGTTATCCGATGAGGAATATGAGCAGATTTACATAACAAATTCCGCCGAAAACGAAAATCCGTTTAACGAAAACGGCAAGCAGTATTCGCTTTCAACGGAAATACTCAAATCAACTCTTTTAACAAATATCGTTTATCCCGTTTATAAGCACGGAGAGAATGTTGTTCATTACACCCCCGGAAAGAGGTGGGACAGCTTCTATACCTGGGACAGCGGCGTAATCGGCGCAGGCGTGCTTGAATTCAGCAGGGAAAGGTCAAAATATATCCTTGAAACATATCTTTCGGATGACGATAATGAGGATTTTGCCTTTTTGCTTCACGGAAGCCTTGTGCCAACGCAGTTTGCGCAGTATCTTGAATTGATTAAAAGGGCAGAGGATAAGGAGCCTCTTTATGCACTTTACGGAAAAATGATGCGCTATTATGATTTCCTTGCAGGCAGAAACGGCTCCTCAACCGCCAAGTTCGGCAACGGACTTTTAACAACCTACGATTATTGGTATTCCTGCTCTGGTATGGATGATTATCCTGCGCAGGTTTATATGATAGACAGGCAGATGATGGATAAAATCTGCCCCTGCATTTCAACCTCGCATATTATCCGCGCGGCAAAAATTATGCGTATGACGGCTCTTGCTATGGGCAAAGAAGACGACGCTAAACGCCTTGACAACGATATTGAGCATTTTTCAAATGCGCTTAACACGCTTGCGTGGGATGATGAAGCAGGCTATTATTCATATACTGTTTATGATGATAACAAAAATGTTATCGGCTTTTTGAGAAACGAAAACGGCGAAAATATGAATAAGGGTATGGACGGCGTTTATCCGCTTGTTGCGGGTGTTGTTGATAAGGGCAGAGCTCAAAGGCTTCTTTCACACATCAAAAATCCCGATGAAATGTGGAGCAAAAGCGGTATTTCAGCCGTTGATATGAGCGCGTCCTATTATTTCAATGACGGCTATTGGAACGGCAATGTTTGGATGGCACATCAATGGTTTTTGTGGAAAACAATGCTTGATATGGGCGAAGCGGATTTTGCATTTGAAATTGCAAAAAGAGCACTTGATATGTGGAAAAAGGAAACAGATTTTTCATATAACACCTATGAGTGCTTCGGAATTGAAACACAGCGCGGAGGCTGGTTTCACAATTTCGGCGGTCTTTCCGCTCCTATATGTATCTGGGCAAACGCCTATTATAAGCCGGCAACGGTAACAACAGGCTTTGATGTGTGGACAGACACACAGGCGGCAACCGAAAGCAGTGCCGAAATCAGCTTTAAGTATTTCGGAAATGCCGAAAAATATACCGTTCTTGTTTGTCTTTCGGATAAGTATGATTACCGCGTAACGCTCAATTCAAGTGAAATTGATTTTGTAAGCAGGGATAAGGGAATTATTGAAATAACTCTCAACGGTTGCGTTAAATCGGGAGAGCTTGAAATAAAAGCAAAATAAAGCAAAAGGGGTAAAATTTATGGCAAAAAGAATCAGTGGAAGCAATAACGAGCCTCTTAAAATCCAGTTTATAACAGATACTCATTATTATTCCAGAAAGGGCGGAACAGAGGGTGCTGCTTATGATAAGGCAGAGTCTAAAAGCCAAAAAATCATTAAGGACACAGACCTCGTTTTAAAAGCAGGCTTTGATATGCTTTGCGAGGACACCTCAACGGATATTGTTGTTCTTGCAGGCGACACAACGCGCGACGGCGAAATCGAATCTCATAAGGAGTTTATCGAAATGCTCCGTGATTTAAAGAAAAGGGGCAAGCGCGTTTATGTTATAACCGCAACTCATGATTTCAGGGACGGCGGCGTTGCAGATGGCTATGACGGAGATGAAACAATACAGGTTCCTGCCATTGAAAACAGGCACGACCTTTGGGATATGTATTATGAATTCGGTCCTAACGAGGCGATTGCAACCTTTGAAAAGTCGCTTTGCTATGTTGTTCAGCTTGCACCGGGATACAGACTTTTTGCGCTCAACGACGATACAAACGATAAGGAAGAGGGCAGAGGCTCGGGCTACAGCGATGAGTGTATGGAGTGGATTCTTGAACAGTTGAAGGATGCCTATGATAACGACCAGTATGTTGTTGCGATGACTCATCATCCAATGATTGCACCCAGCCCGTTTTATGCAATTATCGGCAAGGGCGATATGCAGAGAAATCACGAGGTAACAAGAGAAATTTTTGCAGACCACGGATTGCATTGTATGCTTACGGGTCATACTCATGTTCACGATATTTCCGTTATAACCTCTAAAAAGGGAAATAAGTTTTATGATATTGCCTGCGGTGCAATGGCAGGATGTCCTCCCGCAATGAGAAATGTAACCTTTGATCCTGCAAAGGGCGAAATCAGAACGGATACAATTCTTATCAAGGATGTTCCCGGCTTTGACACAGGCGGAAAGCCGTTTGATGAATATATGAAGGGCTTTTTCTTCGGTATGATTCGCGAGGTTATCTGGGCAATGGGCAATGATATAGACCGCCTTGCAGAAATGACCCCTGCGTTTTCAATCCCCGGCGAAAAGGTTAAAAAGCTTGCGTGGATAATTAAGCCCGTAGGCAAGCTTCTCAATAAGCTGACCTTTAAAAAGATTTGGCGTCTTTGTAAAAAGGAATGTGGGCTCAAAAAAGAGGATATTGCCGATATTGCCGATAACAATGTTGTTGATTTTATACTCGAGCTTATTCAAAATCTTTATTGCGGAGATTCACCTTACGGCCCTGAAACAAGAGAGTATAAATTAACCTGCGGATTTCTTAATATTATTGACAGCTTCCTCAACACAATCGGGCTTAAAATCGGTAAAATTCTTAAAGGCGCAGAAAGCGTAAGAGGCCTTGTTGAGCCGCTTTTATGGAACTCCGGCCCGTGCGATGCAGAGGCAACGCTTAAAATTTATCCCGTTTATGATGACGAAAATCCTGCTCCTGCCGAAGAGGAAAAGCCGTTTAACGATCCTGTTAAAAAAAGCAAAAAGGGCCCGCTTGTGCTTTTGATAATTATTCTTGCGGTTGTTCTTTTGCTTGCAGTTATTCTTGGCTTAATTGCACTTGTTGTTTGGGCAATTGTTGCAATTATTAAAGCAATTATCCCAGGAATGATTTTCGGATTGCTGATTTAAAGCGGTTTTGTAAAACATTTTTTATAATATGTTAAATAATTCTTGCATAGCAGGAGTATATTTGATATACTTTAAATGATAAAAAAGCGGTTTAACCGCACAAAAGGAGAAAAATTTATGGCAAAAAAATTAAAAGATATCGACAGTATGGCAGAGGAAAAGGGCTCATTTCTCGTAACAGCGTGGCAGTTTGTAAAATTCATCGTTGTTTCGCTTCTTGCCTGCATTGTTCAGTTCGGTCTTGTAAATCTTATTCCGTTAATTCCGCAGATTAAAGAGCTTTACGGCACGGCATTCCATTGGTTTGTGTTTGATTATCCCGTAACTCAAAATGCCGTTGGCGAAATCGTTTCGGGCGGTCTCGGATATTTCATCGCATTCAATGTTGCAAATATTGCCGCACAGATTGTTGCTTTCTTTGTTAATAAGGAAAAAACCTTCAATTCAAGCGCAAATGTTGCAGTAACTCTTCCGATTTACATAATCTTCACTATCGCGCTTATCTGCTTCTCAGCTTGGCTTTCCCCAACTCTTAACACTCTGTTTTCTGTTAAGTGGGGCTGGAACGGCGCACTTTCAAGAAATATCGCAACGGCAGTTTGTTCTGCTTTGCAGTTCTTCCTCTACTTCCCTGTTGATAAAATCCTTTTCAAAAAGAAGAAGGAAGACACGGCAGAAGCAAAATAAACCCAATAATTCAAAAGCACCGAGGAATTTTCCTTCGGTGCTTTTTATATATCAAAAAATATTCAATATCATTTTTCCGCAAAAACGGGTCGCCGTTCCCTACAAAAATCATTGAGGCTTTATTATCCTCCGTAGGGCAGGGGTTTACTCCTGCCGAATAAGCGGTGTGAGCAAGCCCACACCCTACGGTGTTTTTCCGATTAATCGGGACGGGCAACCCGTCCCCTACAAAATGGCCTTTGATTTTTAATGAACCCCGTAGGGAACGCCGTCCTCGGCATTCCGCAAAAAAAAGCACCGATTTTTTCGGCGCATTTTATAAATAATTACTGATGAGTAAAAATGCGTTAACATCTGAATTAAGCTTTTCTATTTCATCATATTTTTGTCTTATTGCTATATTGCTTTCTTTATTTTTTATATCCAAAAGCAGTCCGTGAAATAATTTTCCATTGTTTTCAGCATTCTTAACGGCAATTGATAAAATCAATTCGGATTTATGGTTTATTGTGTGTTCGCTTGACTCAATTACTCTGTTGATATCACAGCTTTGAATAGCCGTTATGAAATCCGTTGAGCGCGTCAGCATACAGTCAAATAAAAAATAAACTGCATAGATGTTTTGTAATTCTATTGGTATAATGTTAATTCCGTAGGCTTCTGTGAGCAATTCATCATTAATTTTGATTTCTTTTTCAATTGTTAAAACCGATTTGATAATTTCTTGATTTATTTCATTTTCCGTATTTTTTGAAAGGTGTCTTTTAAGCATAAATGCTTTTCTTTCAAGCTCTATTTTTGCACTTTCAAGTGTTCTGATATTATACAAATAATTCAGTATGATGATATTGTTATAATTATTTTCGGAAATGTTGTGCGAAAACATTGAAACACCTCGCAGTTTTTTTCTTATTGTATCACATATATATAAAAACCGCAATACAAATGCAATGCATAAAATATATAGTATTGTATATATAATTGTATTGGTGATGTTATGAAAAAGTTTAAAATTCCGTCTGTTCCGCCAACAACAAATAAATGCATAAGATTTCCGAATGATGTTATTGAGCAGGTTGAAGATGCAATAAAAGGCAAAAATTGCACATTTACGGCTTTTGTTGTTGAGGCAGTGAGGATTGCTCTTGAAAATATAAAAGAGGAAAACGAAAATAAATAAAGCAAAAAAGCACCGCAGAAAAGATGGTTTTTCTGTGGTGCTTTTTATATATTATATTATTTTATACCATATTATAAAGGCGTTTGGCGTTTTCGTGCGTAATATCCAAAAGCTCCTGCGCCGTAATGCCTATTTCGGCTGAAAGACGCTCTGCGATAAATTCAATATATGAGCTGTCGTTTCGCCTGCCTCTGTACGGCTCGGGCGCAAGATACGGGCAATCCGTTTCAAGCACGAGGCGGTCAAGCGGAATTTCGTGCAAAACTTCAAGGCTCTTTCGTGCGTTTTTAAAGGTTGCAACACCGTTTAAGCCGATATACATTCCGAAAGAAATTATCTCTCTTGCGCTCTCCTTTGAGCCGGAAAAGCAGTGAAGCACTCCCCTTGGCTTCGTTTCGCGGAGAATTTCAAGAGTGTCGCCGTGAGCCTCTCTGTCGTGAACTATAACGGGCATATCAAGCCTCTTTGCAAGCTCAATTTGTGCTCTGAAAAATTCCTTTTGCTTTTCCTTTGTTGAGCTCATCCAGTGATAGTCAAGCCCGATTTCGCCGATTGCAACGCATTTTTCGTGCCTTGCTAATTTTTCGATTTCTTTAATATCGTTAAGCGAAAAGCCTTCAAGATTTTCGGGATGAAAGCCTGCCGCAAAATAAATATAATCGTATTTCTCCGCAAGGTCTTTGTTAAATTTGCTCGATTCAATATCACAACCGCAGGAAACCGCAAAAGACACGCCCCGATTGGGAAGCGCGCTTAGAAGCTCGTCTCTGTCGGGGCTGAATTTTTCGTCATCGTAATGGCTGTGTGTGTCAAAAATATTATTAAGCATTAAATCTCCGTTTCAATTAACGAAGCTGTGTTCCCTCGTTAAGACCGTCAACGAAAAGAACCTTAACTCCGCCGTCCTCTGTGTCGCCTGCAAGAAGCATACCGTTGCTCATTTCTCCGCAAAGCTTTGCAGGCTTAAGATTTGCAACAATAACAACCTTTTTGCCGATTAAATCCTCCGGCTTATACCACGGAGCAATTCCCGAAACAATCTGTCTCGGCTCGGCAGAGCCGTCGTTAACTTGAAGTTTAAGAAGCTTTTTCGCTTTCTTTATCGGCTCACATTCCGTTATTTTTGCAACACGAAGCTCAACCTTTGAAAAATCGTCAAACTGAATTTCGGCAAGGCCAACAGGCTTTTCGTTTGCTTTCTTTGCTTCGTCTGCCTGCTTTTGAATAAGTGCGTTAAGCTCGTCAATTTCCTTTTCAACATCAATTCTCGGGAAAAGCGGCTCGCCCTTGTGAACTGTAACATTTTCGGGAAGCACACCGAATTTACCTGCATTTTCGTAGGTGATAAGTGAGGAATCGGCTCCTATCTGCTCCCAAACCTTAGGCATTGTGCTCGGCATAAAGCAGGAAAGCAGAGTGGTGCTGATTCTTATTGCTTCAAGCAGATTGTAAAGCACGCTCGCAAGGCGGGCCTTTTTGCTTTCGTCCTTTCCGAGTATCCAAGGCTGTGTTTCGTCAATATATTTGTTTGCTCTTGAAATAACCTTGAATATTTCCGCAAGCGCGTTGTTTAACTGCGTTTCGTCGATATAATAATCTGTTTTATCGCGAAGCGCAAGCGCCATATCTATTAATTCTTTGTCTATCTCGGCTTCCTCTCTTTCGCTCGGAAGAGTACCGCCGAAATATTTTTCAATCATTGCAACAGTTCTTGAAACAAGATTTCCCAAATCGTTTGCAAGGTCTGAATTAATGCGGTTTATCATTATTTCGTTAGAGAATGAGCTGTCTGCGCCGAGTGCCATTTCTCTTAAAATGTGGTATCTAATCGAGTCGCAGCCGTATCTTTCTCCCAAAACAAACGGGTCAACAACATTGCCGAGAGATTTAGACATTTTTTGGCCGTTAAAGGTTATCCAGCCGTGAACTGCAAGGTGCTTCGGAAGCGGCTGTTCAAGTGCCATAAGCATTGCAGGCCAAATAATTGCGTGAAAGCGCATAATATCCTTTGCAACCATGTGAGTGTCTGCCGGCCAGAATTTGTCGTAATCATTATATTTTTCATTCTTAAAGCCGAGTGCGCTGATATAGTTTGAAAGCGCGTCTATCCAAACATAAACAACATGCTTTTCATCAAAGGTAACGGGTATTCCCCAAGTGAATGAGGTTCTTGAAACGCAAAGGTCTTCAAGTCCCGGCTTGATGAAATTATTAACAAGCTCAACGGCTCTTGATTTCGGTTGAAGATAATCGGTTTCGGTTAAAAGCTTTTCAATTCTGTCTGCAAAGGGAGACATTTTAAAGAAATATGCTTCCTCCGAGGCGTCAACAACCTCTCTTCCGCAGTCGGGGCATTTGCCGTCAACAAGCTGGCTTTCCGTCCAAAAGCTTTCGCAGGGAGTGCAGTATTTGCCTGTGTACTGTCCTTTATAAATATATCCCTTGTCGTAAAGCTCTTTAAATATTTTTTGAACGGTTTCGATATGATAATCGTCTGTTGTTCGGATATATCTGTCGTAGCTGATGTTCATATAGCTCCAAAGCTTTTTGAAAATGCTAACGATTTCATCAACATATTCCTTTGGAGTAATGCCCTTTTCAGCCGCCTTT
>JALEZT010000027.1 GCA_022772725.1 Eubacterium sp. | reverse complement strand
TCGTATGTAATCTCAATTTTTGTTATTTGAATTTGGTCTAAAATGCTAACCGTTGCTTCGGCATATTTAGTATCGTCGGCAACAGATGTTGCTCTAACGGTTAATGAGGTTGCCGTTTCGTTTGCACCTATTTGAAGTGTGCCTGTTAGGTTGTCTGTTCCGCTTGCGGTTATTTTTGTGTTTTCATCTGTTGTTGTGCCTATTATAGACCATTCAACTGCATGTGATGCCGTTCCTTCAACAGAAGCAGTAAATTTTCCGGAATAAGCTTTAAAGACAGATTGAGAGGCAGGGGAAACCGAAACACTGTCTATCGAAAGAGGCTTTTCCTGAACATAAACAGTCAGCTCGTTTGAAGAAACGCTTGAATCCTTTGCACTTATTGCTTTAATTTTAAGCGAAGTGGCTGTTTCGTCTTCGCCTACTGTTAAAAGTCCGTTTGAATCAATTGCAGTTTCTGCGCTTGTTGCACCGCTTACCTGCCAAATAACCTCGTCATATCCCGTGCCGTAATATTTAACAGATTTTGAAAACTGCTTTGTTGTTCCAACGGTAACACTGTCTCCGTCTTGCGAAATTGTTATGCTTCTGACTATGCTTGAAGTATCTACCGAAGCAGGAATAAAAATATCAACACTATTCCAATAATCATTATAATAATTTATAAAAGCACCGTCGCATTTTACACCGTTAACCCAAATTTCAATATTGTTCAAATTTTCGGTATCAAAATAATATCCAGTGTCTGCATAAGCGCTTGTACTAATGTAATAAGCATATTCGGGGTTGATATAGTCGTTAGGAGTATAACCTGCCGGACTATTAATATTTGTAGTATGATAATATTGATTTCCGTCATAAATCATTAAATGATAATTTGAGGTAGATTTATTTTTTAAAACTGTACCTGTTCCCACAGCCATTGTTTTAACATATTCCGTATTCCATTCCTCATGTGTATACATAGGACTTACGGGTGCGTCGTATGTTACTTCAATCTTTGTGATTTGAATATCCTCTGCAAATGCCGTTATGGGCGCAATGCCCAAAATCATAACTAAGCATAGCAAAAGACTTATCAGCCTTTTTCCTTTGTTTTTCATTTTCATAAAAATTCCTCCTTAAATTGAAATTAATTTAGTTAAGTTAATTATAACAATTTAAGGATTTAAATGATATTAGCCTTTTAAAAAATAAAGGCTAATTTTTATGGGCCTTCCCCTCAAAAAGGGCTACCTTTTATAAAAAATCACATTAATCGGGACAGGCAACCCGTCCCCAACAAAATATCATTAAGGTTATAATATACCCCGTGGGGCAGGGGTTATTCCCCTGTTAGGGGAAATGTCTGCGAAGCAGACAAAAGGGTCTGCCGAATCGCAGATTTACTCCTGCCGAATAAACGGAGTGTCGAGGTCGCCACTCCCTACAAACACATATTTAAATTGTTATAAAACCTAAATGCAACACCGTAGGGGAGAACTGTGTTCTCCCGTAAAACGCATTTATACAAAAAGCAGGCGAACGCAGTTCGCCCCTACGAAATATATTGTCTTTTTATGGGTTGTAAAAACGGGTCGGCGTGGAAACCGACCCCTACGAACACATATTTAAATCGTTATAAAACCTAAATGCAACACCGTTGGGGAGAACTGTGTTCTCCCGTTTAATCGGAACGGGCAACCCGTCCCCAACAAAATATCATTAAGGTTTTAATATACCCCGTAGGGCAGGGGCTTGCTCATGCCGAATGCCGAATCGCAGATTTGCTCATGCCTAATAAAAAACCGTTTGCAAAAATGCAAACGGTTTAAATTATTTTGTGTTATTTTTATATTTCGCTTTTAACTCTTTCCAAAAGCTCCTTTTTGTTTTCAACCTCTAATTTTTTATAAATTGCCGAGCAATGCTTTTTTGCCGTGCTTTCGGTTATGCTTAATTCGTCGGCAATTTCCTTTCTCATTTTACCTTCAAGAATAAGGGGAAGAACCTCTTTTTCTCGGTTTGTCAGGCTGTCATATCCGCAAATATTTTCGCAAATGCTTTTAATATCCTCTTCTTTGATAGGAATATCAATTTTTTTCGCCTGCGAAACACTTGCTTGCTCGTTGATAAGCCGTCTTATAACTCCGAAGAAAATCAAAAGCAGAATTTCGGTTAAAATATAAGAAATTGAAAGAAATTCAAATTTGCTTTTTAAAACGGTTTCGCTCAGCCAAATACCAATATTAATTGCAACTAAAAAGGATAAGTATAAAGACATTCCGATATTTCTGTTTGTTTTTCTAAAAAAGGAATAAATCAAAAGACCTATCATTGTAATAAGATAAAGGATAATATATATTTTATAAACAGGGTGCAAAATTCCGTATGTTTTAACAAGAACGGTTGAGCCGTTTATCTTATCCATAGCAACATCAACATAATAAACATCGGAATACGGTGCGCTCGTTGCTATAATAAAAATAACCATTGCAATAGCGCAAAGCACAATTATAAGCCTTTTCGGAATGTTAATTTTTAACAATTCGGCAATTATCAAAAAAACAAACATTGTTAAAAACACACTGCCGAAATAAGCAATCGTGTTGCCTGCAAGCGCAAGCGATAGGTTGGGGGAAACGGATAAAAGGAAATATCCGAAATCGGTTATCGCAACCGTAACGAAAAGCCACATCAGCCAAGAATTTTCTTTTCTGTACCATTTAGCGCAAGCAATAAGCAGGGCTATCGAAATCGCAAGGGTTATGCCGTAACAAACTGCCAAAGTAATTCTCCAATCATATATATTAAAAAGGGTTAAAACCAAAATAATTACAAAATATTAACTGTGTTTAGATTATAGCACAATAAACCATATAAGTTCAACATAATTTTGTTTTACTAAATAAAAAGCACCCATAAGGGTGCCTTTTGGTGCGGAGAATGGGACTTGAACCCACAAGGAAGCAATATCCACAGGAGTCTGAGACCTGCGCGTCTGCCAATTCCGCCACCTCCGCAAATATTTAATTTATTAAAAAAATAAAGTGTTTTGTTTTCTGATTTTATCGGCAGGCGCGCTGCGCGATACTCTTGCGGTGCCCAAAATTTGATTGCGCCTTAGCTTTCAAATTTTGACCGCTGCGCCTTTTCAGCCTTCGCTTCATCTTCCACAGGAAGCGCTCGGCAGAAAACTGCCAATTCCGCCACCTCCGCATATATATTCTTTTGAAAGTTATTTTTTGTTTAATAGATAAACAACAAAATGTATATTAACATAATTAAATAAAAAAGTCAATCTTATTAACTTAAAAAGGAGCATACCAAAAAGATATGCTCCTTAATATTATTGTAGCTTAACCTCAACAGGCATACCGCCGTTTTCTCTTGATTTGTCGGCAAGATAAACGCAAAGGTGGCCTGCAACGGAATCAAATATTGATGTGCAGGCAAGGCTTGGTTGCTCTCCTCTTATAAATTTAACAAAATCCTCTGCAAGCCTTTCGTCTCCGCCGCCGTGTCCGCCGTATGCACCAACCATATCACCTGTAACGCGTAGGTCAATCTCTTCAACATCACATTCCTCGTTGTGTGCGTCAGGCGAGGGATTAATTTTTAAAACGGTAAATTTTGACTCTTCAAAGTTTCCGAATATTTCGCCCTTTGTTCCGATAATATGTATGTTTCTTCTCGGCTCTGCGGAGCCGCCCACCATATTGTGAGTTCCCGTTGCGCCGGAAGCGAAATTAACAAGCACGGATTGATGGTCAACAACATTGTTATCGCATTTATAAATACATCTTGCGTAAGGATTATCCGTTTTCATTAGCGCGATTTTATCATCAATTGTTGGATTTTCAATTCCTTCAAGCGCATCCCAAACATAGAAGGACCATCTGTCGGGGTGGTCTATATATAATCTTTTTGTTGAATAAACACATTCATCAACGAGCGGGCAGTCCTTCATACAAATTGTTCCTGCATTTGCGGGTGCATTTTCGGGCTTAAACTGAAATTTGCTTCCGAAGGAGGAAATTGAAACAGGCTTTGTTTCGCTCATAAACCACATCATTAAATCTATATCGTGGCAGCATTTTGCAAGAAGCATTGTTGTGTGGCATTTATCGGAATTTGCCCATTTTCCTCTGATATAAGAGGTTGATAAATGATGATAGCTAACATGCTCTGTCATTTGAATGTTAATAATATCGCCTATTTCGCCGTTAACAATTCTTTCTTTTATAGCGTAATAAAACGGAGTATATCGAAGAACATGGCATATCATAACCTTGGAGTTGTTCTTTTTTGCACAGTCAACTATTTGCCTCATATCCTCCTCGCAAACCGCAAACGGCTTTTCAAGAAGCATATCGTAGCCTGCATTTAGAAGCGGTATTGCCGTTTCAAGATGCTGTTCGTCCATTGTTCCGTTAATAACGGCATCTGCGAGCCTTCCTTTTTCTGCAAGTTCCTGCGCAGAGTTAAAGCACATATCCTCCGAAAAGCCGAAGTATTCCATCGCCTTTTTACGCCTAACGGGGTTTGGGTCGGCAACGCCGACTATTTTCAAAAGCTCGGGATTAGTTTTTGCAAGCTCACTGTAAACAAAAGCGCGGTGGCCGGCACCGACAATTACAGCCGTAACAGGTTTTGATTGCATAATTATTCCTCCTGCATCGTTTTTTGACATTATAAAACAACAATGTTATATATTCAATAGTTTTTTATCCTTATTTCAATTTATTTATTGACAGTTTTACTTAATTACATTAATATAGTATATTATTTAATCAGGTGCTGTTTATATGAAAAGTTTACTTGTTTATTTAAAAAATTATAAAAAAGAAAGCGTTTTTGCTCCGCTTTTCAAAATGCTTGAAGCAATTTTTGAGCTGATTGTTCCGCTTGTTGTTGCTTCCGTTATTGATGACGGCATTCTTCAAAACAACATGGGAGTTATTCTTTCACGAGCGGGCATACTCGTTTTGCTTGCGGTGGTAGGTATGGTTGCGGCCATAACCGCTCAGTATTTCGCCGCAAAGGCGGCAACGGGCTTCGGCAGAGAGCTTCGCTCGGATTTGTTTAAGAAAATCCAGTCCTTTTCTTTTTCAGAGCTCGATA
>JALEZT010000009.1 GCA_022772725.1 Eubacterium sp. | reverse complement strand
TGAAGATTTTGTTTTCCTCTTTTATGCCGAGAGCTTCACAAGCTTCGTCTGCAGCCTTGATGAAGTTAAGGTCATAAGTAGAGTTTTCATCGTGAAGGAAAATAAATCCTACTTTGATGTTTGCAGCCGCTTCTTTATCTGCTGCGCCGTCGTCAGAGCTGCTTGAACAGCCTGCAAAACAGCCTACAACAAATAAAACAGAAAGAAGAACTGCAAGAATTTTCTTTGTGAGTTTCATTTGACTTCCTCCGTAAAAAAATTTCTATTATAAGGCAAACGCCGAATAACCTAATTTCTGAATATGATTTCGCCTGTTTCGTGATTCATGCTTTCAACAATTGCAAGGCTTTCAACCCTTATGCCCTGACCGCGAAGCTCATCGCCTCCGTGCTGATAGCCCTTTTCAATAACAGTTCCGCAGCCGACAAGCTCTGCACCGCTGTCGTTAACAATTTTGATGAGGCCTTTAAGAGCATTGCCGATAGCAAGAAAGTCGTCGATAATAAGCACTCTGTCGCCCTTGCCGAGGAAGCGTTTTGAAACCATAACATTATAAGTTGTTCCGTGGGTAAACGATTCAACAGGAGTTTCATACACATCGCCGGCAATGTTTTTTGTTTTATTCTTTTTAGCAAAAACAAGCGGACATTCAAATTCCTGCGCAACAAGCGAGCCGATTGCAATTCCCGACGACTCGATAGTTAAAATCTTATTTACATTATCATTCTTATACAGACGGTGAAATTCCTTACCGATTTCCCTCATAAACGGAATATCGATTCGGTGGTTTAAAAAGCAATCAACTTTAAGGATATTGCCCTCATAAACCTCGCCCTCTTCAATTATTTTTCGTTTGAGACTTTCCATAAAAAACAATTCTCCGCCATGCCTAAAAATTTACAATGCTATAATATACTATAAGATTTATATTTGCAACAAAATGATATAATTTGACACCAAATTTTAACCTTTTTCTATTTTAGTAAAATTAATTTGAAAAATCAATTGTTAAATCGTGCAAAAAATAATATAATGTAGTGAAGAAATATATTGCGCCGGAAGGATACAAAGATGGCTGATATTTTTGAATATGCCGAGGAATACAGAGACATAATGTTCGGCGACGAAGAGCTTAACGAGATAGACAATGCAATTTTCTGCCGCCTTGCATATCTTGATTTTTCAGGCTTCGCGGGAAAAACGCTTGGCGAGATTGCCGAAAAATACACTCCCGCCGAAACAGAAAACAAGCAGATTAAGGAAACCGAAAGGCTTTTAACTCTTATAGGCAACACGAAAAGGTTCGGATATACTTCTCTTTGCGCAACAAACGAAATAATAAGCGAGGACAGCGCAAATGCGTTTTACGGCGAAACCTTTGCGCTTGACAAAGATACATATTTTATTGCGTTTCGAGGAACAGACGATAAATTTGTTAGCTATTACGAGGACGCAGAGCTTGCCTATGCCTTTCCCATTGCAAGCCAAACAACTGCGTTTAACTATGTTTCCTCAGAGCTGAAAAGCAGAAGCGGAGAATTTTATATCGGCGGTCATTCCAAGGGCGGAAACCTTGCGCTGTTTTCCTACATATTTTTAAGCGATGCGGAAAAATCAAGAATTGTTAAGGTATTTAACAATGACGGACCGGGATTTCCCGAGGAAATGGCTGAAATTCTTTTTACACCGTTTAACAACAGAAAAATCCTCAGTATTCTTCCCGAGGATTCGATAGTGGGCAGAATGCTGGATATTGGCGGAGAAATAAAGATTATCAAAAGCACGGCGTACGGTGCGGCTCAGCACAATATATTCACTTGGGAAACAGAGGGTAGTTCATTCGTCAGCGCAGGTCAGTTCAGCCTGATGTCCGAATATGTTGATGACACATTAACCGACAGTCTGAAAACAATTAATCCCAAGCACATAAAAGGCGTTGCGCAGATGATACTCGGTATTTCAAGGGGAAGCGGAATACGCTCAACAAAGGAAATTGACGCAAATGGCTTTATCCGTATTCTTATTTCGTTAAGGCAGATTTATAAGGAAAACGAAAGCTCCGACGAGGACATACAGATAATAATAAAAACGCTTATAAAAAGCCTTTTCGGTGCAATAAATCTTGAAAAAATGATAAACCGCTCAATGCCTGCATTTACTCAGCAGCTTGAAGCGTTAATCGAAAAATACGGAAAAGATGAAGATAAAGAAAATGCTTCGGAGAATTAAGCTCCGAAGCATTCAGACTGTCGATAAAGTGGTCTGAACCACGCTGATATCAAAAAATGTATTTGCAATAATTTGTAGGGAGCGGCGACCCCGACGCTCCGTTTTATATTGTAAGCGTAACAAGGAAATGCCGCAGAAGCAAAAGCTTCTGCGGTATTTAGCGTTTTTCGTTTTTTGCTCGGGGGCAGTACCTTTGTACAGCTCCCACTCGCAAGAAAACGAAATTCAGTTCCATTTCTCGAAGTCTCCCAGCGTGTAGAAATTTGTTATTCGGACTTTTTCTACACGCTGAATGCTTCGGAGAATTAAGCTCCGAAGCATTTTACATTAATCGTATATTTTTGCACTTTCAAATTCTTCTTCGATTTCCTTTGATGGCTTGCCTGTAAGAAGCGAAACAACAACGATGAAAACGGAAGAAACGATAAACGCGGGAAGAAGCTCATAAAGGCTGAATATTCCGCCCTGTGCATAATGCCAAGCAATAACGGTTACACCGCCGGAAACCATACCTGCAACGGCTCCCCACTTATTAGTGCGCTTCCAGAAGAGTGAGAACAGCATAAGCGGTCCGAACGAAGCGCCGAAGCCTGCCCACGCAAAGCTTACTATTCTAAAAACGGAGGAATCGGGATCCCAAGCGAAAACAACGCCTAAAACGGCAATTGCAATGCAGGTTAATCTTGCGGCTATCATTTTTGTTTTTTCGGTAACTTTAAGCTTAAAAGTGCCAACCATAATATCCTGGCTTATAGCTGATGCGGCGGCTAAAAGCTGACTGTCTGCCGTTGACATTGTTGAAGCAAGAATACCTGCGAGGATAACGCCTGCAAGAAGAGCAAAGAACACGCCGTATTTTGAAAGCAGACCTGCAATGGCAACAATAACAGTTTCACTGTCTTGAAGAATCATTGACGGCTCTGCCTTACTCATACCGAGACCAACCATACCGATAATGATTGCAACGCTCATTGCGATAACAACCCAAACGCTTGCAACGCGTCTTGAAATCTTAATCTTTTTCGGGTTCTCAACTGCCATAAAGCGCAGAAGAATATGAGGCATACCGAAATAACCGAGTCCCCACGCAAGCGTTGAAACAATGCTCATACCGCCGAAAGAAACGCTGTTTCCTGCACCGTCTGTTGTTGCGGTTAAGGAAAGATAATCGGTTATTGATTTTGCATTATCAACAACTGCATTCCAGCCGCCTGCAACACTTATGCCGAAGGCAAGAACAACAACGAGAGCGATACTCATAATAATTGATTGAATAAAATCTGTTGTTGACGCGGCAAGAAAGCCTCCGAGGGTGGTATATAAAACAATTATGATTGCCGAAACAACAATTGCAACATGATAATCAATTTCAAAAAGCGACGAGAAAAGCTTTCCGCAGGTTGAAAAGCCCGAAGCGGTGTAAGGAATAAAGAAAATAATAATCAAAATCGCCGCGGCGCACATAAGAATATGCGTGTTATCCTTATATCTTTTTGAGAAGAAATCGGGAATTGTTATTGCGTTTATTTTGCTTGAATAGTTTCTTAATCTTTTAGCAACAATGAGCCAGTTAAGATAAGTGCCTACTGCAAGGCCTATTGCAGTCCATGTTGCCTCTGCAATGCCGCAGAGATAAACGAGGCCGGGAAGCCCCATAAGAAGCCAGCCGCTCATATCGGAAGCCTCTGCGCTCATAGCCGTTACGAACGGACCGAGCTTTCTGCCTCCGAGATAGAAATCATCTACATTCTCGTTTTTCTTTGAGCAAATGATGCCCACAATTATCATCATAATGAGATAAATCACGATTGCAATTAAAATACAAATATAGCCGATGACATACAATTCCCCTTTTCCGAATAAAAAATATGTTTCATTTTAACATATTACTGCGTTATTGTCAAAGAAATAATTAAAAGCCTGCTATGTTTTACCAAAGCAGGCTTAATATAATTTCGGAATTATTCGGCTTTTGCAGGTGCTTCGTCTACTTTAACCTCTTCCTTTTCATCGCTTTCAATTTTGAAAACATAATCTTTTCCGGGAAGAATTGCATTAAGAATAATACCTGCAAGAGCGGCAATTGCAAGAGCCGAAAGAGTGATATTGATTTGACCGATACTGAATGATACACCGCTGCCGAGACCAAGTGCGCATACGAGGATTACAGCGGCAATAATAGTATTTCTCGGCTTTGAGAAATCTACCTTATTTTCAACCATATTTCTTACACCGATAGCGGAAATCATACCGTAAAGCACAAAGGAAATTCCACCAACGATAGCGGTAGGCATTGAGTTGATAAGCGCCGCAAATTTCGGTGAGAATGAAAACAGGATTGCAAAGTAAGCAGCAATTCTTACTACTCTTGGGTCATAAACCTTTGAAAGAGCAAGTACGCCTGTGTTTTCGCCGTAGGTTGTGTTTGCAGGACCGCCGAAAAGTGATGAAAGCGTGGTAGCAAGACCGTCTCCCATAAGTGAGCGGTGAAGACCGGGATTTGCAAGGAAGTTTTTGCCTGTTGTTGCGCTGATGGCAGACATATCGCCGATATGCTCCATCATTGTTGCAAGTGCGATAGGCATAATTGCAATAATAGCAGTGATAGCCTTTGATGAATCATGAACACCGCCAAATACCGTTGAGCTCCACTCAATCGGGAAACCAATCCATGCTGCTTCTTTAACAGCGGTAAAATCAATAGCAAAGCTTTCAACTCCGATAGCATTACCGACAATACCGGCAACGGCGTATGAACAGATTATACCTAAAAGAATAGGAATGATCTTAACCATGCCTTTACCGAAAATGTTGAATACAACTACAAGACCTAATGCAATAAGAGCAAGCCACCAGTTTTGCGAGCAGTTGCTAACAGCAGTAGGTGCAAGGCCGAGACCGATTGCAATAATGATAGGACCTGTTACAACAGGCGGGAAGAATTTCATAACCTTTTTGATGCCGATAAGCTTAATTATTGCGGCAAGCACAAGGTAAACAAGTCCTGCGCAGGCAACACCCAAGCAAGCGTACGGAAGCATTTCCTTGTTAGGAGTTCCGTCTTCAAGCATTGGAGCAATTGTTGCATATCCGCCGAGGAAAGCAAACGAAGAGCCTAAGAATGCCGGAACCTTAAATTTTGTAAACACATGGAATAAAAGTGTTCCGAGACCTGCCATAAGAAGAGTTGTTGACATATCAAGTCCCGTAATAAGCGGAACAAGAACAGTTGCGCCAAACATAGCAAACATGTGCTGAAATCCGAGCAAGAGCATTCTGGGTGCGCCGAGCGTTCTTGCATCATAGATGCCGTCTACGCCGACTGCTGACTTTTTATTTTCTTTTTTGTTTTTTGCCATTAATTTATCCTCCTAATTATTTTGTGCCGAATATTCTGTCGCCCGCGTCGCCGAGACCGGGAACAATATATCCGTTTTCATTAAGATGGTCGTCAAGACCTGCCGCATAAATATCAACATCGGGATGAGCCTTTTTAAGAGCTTCAAGTCCTTCGGGAGCGGCAATAAGACAAAGGAATTTAACGGAACGGGGATTTCTCTTTTTAATTTGACCGATAGCGTCTATTGCAGAGCCTCCCGTTGCAAGCATTGGGTCAACAACAAAAACATCTCTTTCCTCAATGTCCTTCGGGAGCTTGCAGTAATACTCAACGGGTTCAAGCGTTGTTTCATCTCTGTAAAGCCCGATATGACCAACTCTTGCAGAGGGAATAAGAACGAGTGCACCCTCAACCATACCGAGACCTGCGCGAAGAATCGGAACAAATGCAAGCTTTCTGCCAGCAATTTCCTTGCAATGAGCAATTCCGCAGGGGGTTTGAACATCAACATCTTCAAGAGGTAAATCCCTTGTTGCATCATAAATCATCAGCATTGCAATTTCATTAACAAGATCTCTGAACTCCTTGGTGCTTGTGTTAACATCACGGAGAATAGAAAGCTTGTGCTGAATAAGCGGATGATCCATAATGACTACTTTTCTTTCCATGGCTTCAACTTCCTTTCATATTTATTCCATAATACATTATCATAACAAACGGCTTATTTCAACAAAAAGCGACTTACAAAACGGTTACAAAACGGTTAAAGCGCATATTACAAAAAAATCCGACAGATATAATCTGCCGGATTAAATATTTTACATAAGTGATAAGTAAAGCTCTTTGATTTCTTCAACAGAGGTGTCTCTCGGGTTTCCGGGACGGCAAGCGTCGTCATAAGCGCTCTGTGCAAGGAAATCAACATCCTCGGGCTTAACGATTTCTTTGAGGTCGGCAGGAATACCAACATCCTCGCTGAGCTGCTTAACAGCATCAATAGCGGCGGTTCTTGCCTCTTCAAGACTCATTGTGTCAACACCGTTAACACCCATTGCCTTTGCAATATCTCTGTATTTCTCGCCTGTTGCGGGAGCGTTATATTCCATAACGGTTGGAAGAATGATTGCGTTTGCAACACCGTGAGGAGTGTCATAAAGAGCACCGAGCGGATGAGCCATTGAATGAACGATACCGAGACCTACATTTGAGAAGCCCATACCTGCAACATACTGACCGAGAGCCATTCCCTCTCTGCCCTCAGGAGTGTTATTTACTGCACCGCGAAGGCTTCTTGCAATAATTTCAATTGCTTTGATGTGGAACATATCGGAAAGCTCCCAAGCGCCTTTTGTGATATAACCCTCAATTGCGTGAGTAAGAGCGTCCATACCTGTTGCGGCGGTTAAGCCCTTTGGCATTGATGACATCATATCGGGGTCAACAATTGCAACAATCGGAATATCCTTTGGATCTACGCAAACCATTTTTCTGTTTTTGGAAACATCGGTAATAACATAATTGATTGTTACCTCTGCGGCAGTGCCTGCCGTGGTGGGAACTGCGATAATCGGTACGCATTTATTAGTTGTTGGAGCAACGCCTTCAAGAGAAACAACATCTGCAAAATCGGGATTTTCAATAATAATGCCGATAGCCTTTGCAGTATCCATAGATGAGCCGCCGCCGATAGCGATAATGCAATCCGCACCCGAAGCCTTGAAGGCCTCAACGCCTGTTTGAACATTTTCAACAGTTGGGTTTGGTTTGATTTCGCTGTAAATCTCATAAGCGATTGAAGCGTTATCAAGAACATCGGTTACCTTCTTGGTTACGCCGAATTTGATTAAATCGGGATCGGAGCAAACGAAGCACTTTTTGAAGCCTCTGCCCTTAACCTCTGCGGCAATTTCCTGAATTGCGCCTGCGCCGTGATAGCTTGTTTCATTTAAAATAAAACGATTTGCCATAAATATTTACCTCACTTAAAAATATTCGGAATTAATCCTGCTTTAATTATAAATCTCACGGCAATTTATGTCAATAATTTAAAAGCGATTTAACTGTTTTTTCAAAATTGCGTCATACTTTTTCCACTCGGGCATAACCGCGGCAAGCTCCTTATAAAAGGAAGCAGAATGGTTTTGAACTATAAAATGGCAGTATTCGTGAAGAACAACAAACCTGATAACCTCTTTATCATACTGCGCAAGGCGGCAATTTAGCGTTATAACATTTCTCTGTGCTCGGCAATTGCCCCACTGCGATTTCATATTTCTTATTTTGAGCTCGGGCACATTCGGGCAATATTTTTGAAATTTCGAATATTCCTCTTTTAAAATTTCGGGAAACACGCGCTTTGATATATCATTCAGCAAGGTAAGAAAAACGCGGTTTATTAACTCGGTATCATCGGGATTTTTAAGCCGAAGAAAAAGTGTTTTTCCGCTGACAGAGTATGAATTTACTTTCGCCCTTTCAATTTCAAGCATATATTCCCTGCCGAGAAGCAAAACAATTGAGCCGTTTTCAAGCGTCAATGCGCCATTGCTGATTTTTTCAAGCCTATCAAATGATTTTAAAATTTTATCGGCATTTTCGTAAAGTGCCTTTTCTATTTGAGAAACAGGCACACCGTAGCCTGCCGAAACAAAAACCATGCGGTTCGGCTTAACTCTCATATTAATGTTTTTAACATTTTTTCGGGTTAAATTATATTCAATGGTATTGCCGTTAAACTCTATAAAGCTATTCATTATTCTTCTCTTTTTTAACTGATTTCGAAGGTAAATTTCTTCCTGTGTGAGCAAAAACGCAGGCAAAAAACAAAACTGATGAAACGCTGTGAATTGTTTTAAGTGCTTCGGTGTCTGCAAGCTGTTTTACGGGAGAAAGCAAGGGAGAAAGCAAAATTCCGCTTACAAGCGAGAAAGCCGCAAGCAAAAGCAAAATCAGCATAAAGGCGGTGCGCCTTGGATTTTTAACTGCGCAAGACGGCTTAAAAGCCGAAACAACACCCTTAATATTCAGCAAAAGATGAACTGCAAGCAAGATAACGGAAAACACACCTGCAATTTCGTGAAGCGCCCTGCCCGTTATGCCTTGAAGCATAAGAAAAACGAAAAGTGCACAAAGGAGAAAATCAACCAAATATTTCAAAGATTTATCAACCTTCATTATTTTAAATTCTCCTCTTCAAGCCATTTTTGAATTTCCTCATCGCCTTGACCGTAATATGTTAAGCCGTTTTTAATTTCACTTTCGGGGCAATACTCTTCAAGCATTTCATATCCGTCCTGAACACCGCTTCCCATACTTGTGCAAAAAGGAACAATCGTTTTTCCCGACAAATCATAATTACTCAAAAAGGAGGCAACAGGAACGGGGAGCTCATACCACCAAACAGGATAGCCAACATAGATAATATCATAATCATCAAGACTTTCGGGGAGATTGACAAGCTCGGGAAGTTTATCGGATTCAAGCTCTCTTAAAGCCTGCCCTGCCGTTATATAAAAGCCTTTACTGTAATACTCCTTTGTTACAATCGGATAAAGGTCGGCTCCCGTTTGCTTTTGTATCATCAAAGCGGCTTTTTCCGTTTTGCCCACCTTTTCGGAATTATAAATATCTATGCTTGCCTTTGAAGAAGCGTCTGCCTCTCTGCCGTTTTGAGTTACATTACATTTTGTGAAATAAACAACAAGAGAGCGTGTTTCAGAGCTTCCCTTTATGATTTGATTTGAATATTCCGTGTTTTCCTTTCTTGGAAAGAATGTGAAAGCAACACAAATTATCAAAAATGCGGCTATTGCAAAAAGCATTGACCGCGCGATAAGCTTAACAATTTTTTCTTTCATAGTTATCCCCTCACAATTAATATAGAATAAAAATGCTGAAAAGTAAATATGTAAAAAGATAAAAAAAGAAAAGCCGTAAAAACGGCTTTTCTTTTGGTGGCTCATCGGGGAATCGAACCCCGGACACCTTGATTAAAAGTCAAGTGCTCTGCCATCTGAGCTAATGAACCGAATTTCCCTTATACGGGTTTTAATAAAAAACTGTATAAGGGTGCTTGGCTGGGGAGGCAGGATTCGAACCTACGCGTGAGGGAGTCAAAGTCCCTTGCCTTACCGCTTGGCGACACCCCAATACAGAGGCAAATTAAAGTGGGGTGGAATGTGGGATTCGAACCCACGACCTCCAGTGCCACAAACTGGCGCTCTAACCAACTGAACTAATTCCACCGTATGAAATTGCGCTCAGTTATTTTAAGAAAAAATCCCCGAGCGCAAAATGGCGCGCTTGGGGGGACTCGAACCTCCGACCCACCGCTTAGAAGGCGGTTGCTCTATCCAGCTGAGCTACAAACGCATTGGAGCGGGTGAAGGGAATCGAACCCTCGTGTTCAGCTTGGAAGGCTGACATTCTACCATTGAACTACACCCGCATAGGCGACGCTCATTATTATAATCAATGAGCGCCGAACTGTCAAGTCTTTTTTTAAAATTTAGTTTATTTTTACCTCAATTTTTTCCTTGGCGGTTAAACTAAACCTTTTTATTTCAATATTTTGATTGAAAACAATTTCATTAGCAAGAATATCCTCAACCTCACGCCTTACGCAATCGCGGATACCTCTTGCATTTTTCTTTGAGCCGTAGGATTTCTTTGCTATATAAACGGCAACAGAAGCATCACAGCAGAGTTCAATTCCCTTATCCTTTAAGCTTTCTTTAAGCTCATCAAGCATAATTGAAGCGATTTTTTCAAAATCGGCAAAGGTTAGGCTGTTGAAGGTTATTATTTCATCAACCCTGCCTAAAAATTCAGGACGCAGGAAGCGTTCAAGTGCTTTCATTGTTACATCTGCGTTGATTTCATTATCGGATTTACCGAAGCCGAGTGATGCGGTATCGGTTGAGCCCGCGTTAGAGGTCATAACTATAATGGTGTTTTCAAAATTAACTGTTCTGCCCTGTGCGTCTGTTATTCTGCCCTCGTCAAGAATTTGAAGAAGAATATTAAGAACATCCTTGTGCGCCTTTTCTATTTCATCAAAAAGCACAACGCTATATGGCTTTCTTCTGACCTTTTCTGTTAACTGGCCTGCATCGTCATAGCCGACATATCCGGGAGGAGAGCCGATAATTCTTGAAACGCTGAATTTCTCCATAAACTCGCTCATATCAAGCCTTATGAGGCTATCGGGAGAATCGAAAAGATACATTGCAAGCTGCTTAACAAGCTCTGTTTTGCCGACGCCTGTTGGACCTACGAATATGAACGACTGCGGTCTTTTAAGCGGGCTAATCTGTATTCTGCCTCTGCGAACCGCCGCGCCGACCTTTGCAATTGCCTCATCCTGACCGACAATATGCTTTTTGAGCTCATCCTCGAGAGAAGCAAGTTTTTGAATATCCCCTGCCTCGATTTTTGAAGCCGGAATACCCGTCCAAAGCGAAACAACCTTTGCAAGATCAGCTTCAAGCACCTGATTATCCTTTGCTTTTTCGGCAAGCTCTGGGAGCACCTGGTCAAGCTTCAAAACATCTGCTTTAAGATTTGAAACAAGCTCATAATCAATCTCGTTATTTTCATCCGGCTGTGAAGCGGCGTCTATCTGATTAAGAAGCGAATTTTTTTCATCAAGCTTCATTTGATAATCGGATATTGCAGGATTACGCAGATTTGCGCAGGTGCACGCCTCATCAAGCAAATCAATTGCTTTATCGGGAAGATATCTATCGGTTACAAAACGCTCCGACATAGTTACCGCACGGTAAACAAGGCTATCGGAAATCTGCACCTTATGATAGTTTTCATAATAGGATTTAATACCGAGTAACATTCTGTATGCCTCGTCAATTGAAGGCTCTTCAATTGTTACGGGCTGAAAACGCCTTTCGAGAGCGGCGTCCTTTTCAATATATTTTCTGTATTCATTAAAGGTTGTTGCGCCGATAACCTGAATTTCTCCTCTTGAAAGAGCGGGCTTTAAAATGTTAGCGGCGTTCATAGTGCCCTCACTGTCGCCCGTGCCGACAAGGTTATGAACCTCATCAATAAAGAGAATTATATTACCCTCGCTTTTCACCTCGTCTACAAGGCCTTTAATTCTGCCCTCAAACTGACCTCTGAACTGCGTTCCCGCAACAAGAGCCGTTAAATCAAGCAGATAAATCTCCTTGCCTGCAAGGCGCGCAGGCACCTCGCCCTTTGCAATTCTTATTGCAAGTCCCTCTGCGATAGCGGTTTTGCCGACGCCGGGCTCACCTATTAAGCAGGGGTTATTCTTTGTTCTTCTGCAAAGAATTTGAATTGTTCGGGAAATTTCCTTTTCTCTGCCTATAATAGCGTCTATCTCGCCTCTTTTGGCTCGGGCGGTTAAATTGTTGCAATAGCTGTTGAGGAACTTTCTTGTGTCCTCCTGTCTGCCTCTTTTGCCCTTCTTTTTTGAGCCCTTTGCACTTTCCTTTGAGCCTTCTGCGCTTTGAGAATTATTATTAAAAAGATTTTCAAACGGAAGAGTTTGAGCACCGTCCATATTTTCGGGATTAAACATTTCTCCGAGCGAGCCGAAATCAAAATCGTCCATATTTTCCATAAACTGACTCATCTGCTCCGACGCCTGCTCGAGCTCCTCATCGGAAATGCCGAGCTGCTCAATCATTTGATTAATTGAGCCGATATTAAGCTCCTTTGCACATTTTATGCAAAGTCCCTCAGGCACAACCTTATCATTTTCCATTTTTTGAATAAAAAGCACTGCCGGTCTTTTACCGCATCTGCTGCATAACTGTTGTTTCATTAAAAAGTATTTTCTCCTTAAACTATGTAGTTATTCTTTTTCGCTTTGAGCTTTTTTCTCTTTAATCTGTCTGATAAAGCCCGGAGCATAGCCGAGAAGCGAAGCAAGAGTGCATATAGCGGAAATTGTTACAAGCGCCCAAGTTACCGCATCGGGAAGAGTAAAGCCCGTTACACCGCAAAGTGCACCGCCCTTGCCGAAGGCAAGAATGAATATCATAACGATGCAGAAAACAGTTGTTGCAACCTTTCCCCACATTTCAGCGGCAACGGGACGAAGACCCTTTGAAAGAAGAATTGCTCCGCCGATAATCATTAATATTTCCTTTAATATGAAAAACATAAACAAATATTTAATTGCATTATCCCAGTATTTAACGATAAGAACGATAACTATTGCCATCTGCGAAAGCTTATCTGCGATAGGGTCAAGAAGCTTTCCCAAGGCGGAAACCTGATTGAATTTTCTTGCGATTTTTCCGTCAAACAAATCGGTAAGCTCTGCCAAAATAATTACAACCACGGCGGCAATAACATAATCCTTTAAGAACAAAACCGCAAAAACGGGGATAAGAAGAATCCTTATAACCGAAAGAAAATTAGGAATTGTTAAACATCCTTTAAATAAATCCTTCATATTATTTTTAAATTCGCTCATACTTTCCTCCTACAACAAATCCGCAAGGGGATTGATTTTATTTACAAATTCAACTATCGCGCTTGAATTAACCTGATTAACAAATTCATTCTGCGACGAAGCGAAAATATAATCCTTAACAAAAACGAGAACGGCACACAAAACGGCAATTACCAAAACGGATTTTATAACACCGAATACTGCGCCTAAAAACTTATTTGTTTTCTTAAACGGGATATTCTTAATTTTATCAAGCCTTTTTATCAGCTTTGAGATAAGCCAAGCCAAAAGGCTGAAAGCCAATAATGTTAAAATAAATAAAACAATTTTTATTATAACGCAGGCAACGGGCTCAACAATGTTGCTTGCAACGCTTTCGGTTAAATTTGCAGAGCTGACATTATCCAAAAAGGACAAATCAACTATTCCCGACATACCGAACGGCAGGCTGTCAACCGCCTCGCGAACAGAGGCAGCAAAGCCGTCTATATCCGCAGAGGATTGAAGCGCCTGCGAAACACGGGAAACCGCCTCATCACGAACGAAGCGGTAATATATTATCATATTATACCTGTCTGCAACGAAAAAAGCAACAGGCATACCGACCGCATAGCGCACAAGCGAAACAAGAGAAAGAACAAAGCCTCTTGAATAGCCTGCCGCAACGGTTGCCGCAATGATAAAAATTAAAATCAAATCAAGTATATTCAAAGCATCTACTCCTGAATCAGTTCAATATTTGTTCCGCGCTTTGCAAATATCTTTGATGACATTTGCTGAATTGAGGTGTAGGAATCATCAACCTCAAAGGACTGCAACTGCTCGCCCGAGGAAATTTTATAAGATAAAACATCGCTGTCTGTTAAAACAGATACTCTTGAAGAGGAAGCGGTTATATCCTTAACCCTGCCGCTTATCACTGTTACCGCCGTTACATTTCCCGACGGCTTAACATAAGCCACCGAGGTCTCTCCGGCACCCTCATAATCGGTGTAGGCATAAACAAGATTTCCCGATGAATTGAAGCAATAAGAAACGGTTGAAACGCTTCCCTCCTCAAACACCTTTGTTTCGTTTTTTAGAGACGAAACGGTGCTGACAAAATCTGTTCCAACAATATACAAATCAGTTGATTTAAACTCCAAATCAAGAACAGACGAACTGTAAACAAACTGCGCTCTCGGAGCGTCATCATCTGTGTTCATAGTATAAACCGTTGTTTTAAACCTTGCATTTTCCGAGCTGACAACGGCAAAGGCTATTCTGCTTCCCCGTCCGTCAACCGCAACGGAGGTTACAAAGCCGTCTGCAATATCATAAGAAAACTTTTCATCAAGTGATTTATTATAAAGCTTAATAACGCAACGGGCTGTATCGGAGGTTGTGCAGAGAAGCACACAGCCTGAGTCCGAAACATCTGCACACAAAATTGAATTATCCGACTTATTCTCGTATATTTGATTTTTCTTACTGCAAAGCATATAAGCGCCTGAGCCCTGATCGTAAAGCACACAATAGCTTCCTGCCGTTTCAACAATAGGGTTTGCATAGCCGTGCTCAACAGAAAGCAATTCCCTGCCGTCTGCCTCGCCGATAACGGTAAACGCACTGCCATTCAAAGCATAAATATTATCCGAGAATACTCCGAAGCCTAAATCCTCTCCCGATTGAAGCTCAAACGGAAACGCACCCTCTCCCGTTACGGAAACAGAGGATTCGCTTTTATCTCCTATTGACGAAAAATCAATTTCGCAAAGCTTCATAACAAGAAGCGCGATAATAACAAGGATAATAGCTATCCATGCAATTTTTTGCCTTTTGCGCTTTTTTGCAAGCTTGCGCTCCATTCTTTCGTTTTCACGCTGATTAGTTGACATATTGCTCCTCAATAATAAATTTCATTAAGATAAAGTCCCTGTGCAGGCGCTGTTTTGCCTGCTCTTTTTCTGTTTTTGCTTTGAATAATATCGGCAAGCTCTCCGCTTTTTATTTTCCCCTCGCTGACGAAAAGAAGAGTTCCCACCATTATTCGCACCATATTGTAAAGAAATCCGTCTGCCTCAACCTTGAAATAAACAAAATCTCCGTCTCTTTCAACGCTGAAAGCCTTAACTGTTCTGACTGTATCCTCCACCGAGCTGTGCGCACTGCAAAATGCGGAATAATCAAAGGTGCCGACGAAAGCCTGCGCTTCCCTGTTTAAATAATCCGCATCAATCGGATAACGGTAATGGAAGGCATATTTTTCATAAAACGGATTTCTTATTTTGCCGTTATACAATTTATATATATACTGCTTTGACTTAACATTATACCGCGCGTGAAAATCTTCGCCGACTCTTTTGCAGTTTAACACCGCAATATCCTTTGGCAAATATGTATTCAGCGCAAGAACAACCTTTTCGTTATCTATATCCTTTGAGGTTTTGAACGAAAGGCAATATTTATTTGCGTGAACGCCGCTATCTGTTCTGCTGCATCCCTTAATATCAACGCTTTCGCAGAAAACCCTTTCAACAGCCCTTTGAACGACCTCCTGAACGGTAACGGCATTTTTCTGCACCTGCCAGCCGTGATACGAGGAGCCGTCATAGCTGATTGTTATCAATAAATTATTCATATAACCGCCGCTTGCAGAGTGTTTAAAAAGATGATAAGAGCAAACAGAAGAACAACAACGCAGGCAGCCGCATAATCTCTTACAGAAAGCTTAACCTGCTTCATTTTTGTTCTGCCCTCTCCGCCTCGGTAGCATCGGCAGTCCATAGCATAAGCAAGCTCATTTGCTCTTCTGAACGACGATATAAAAAGCGGAATTAAAATTGGAATAAGGGCTTTCACTCTGCGGATAACACTGCCCGATTCCATATCTGCTCCTCTTGATTTTTGAGCATTCATAATTTTATCAATTTCCTCAATAAGAGTTGGGATAAATCTTAACGCAATTGTCATTGTCATTGCGATTGAATGAACATCTATTTTAAAAGCCTTTAAAGGCTTAAACAGTCTTTCAATAGCGTCTGTTAATTCAGTTGGTGTTGTTGTGTAGGTCAGCATAGAGCCAGCAACAACAAGCAAAATAATTCTTACAGACATAAATATTGCCGTGCAAATTCCCGCCTTTGTTATGCTGAATCTGCCGAAAAGCGTTATGAGAGGCTCGCCCTTGCCGTAAAAAAGATTAAAAAGCGAGGTGATAATAATTACTATGCCGAGAGGCTTTACGCTTTTAAATATCGTTTTAAAGGATATTCTGCTGACGGCAATTATCGCGATAACCGCAAGCGTTACCGCAAGAAGCGAAATAAAGTTTTTGCACACAAAAAGGGCAACAATAATAAGCATTGTTAAAACAATTTTCATTCTTGCATCCATTTTGTGAATAACGGAATTTCCGGGGAAATACTGACCGATTGTTATATCGTTTATCATACTGCACCCCTTTCCGCAAGGAGCCTTTTAAGCTCCGAAACGCCCTGTTCAACAGTGAATATTTCGGTTGAGCAGTTAATTCCGCTTTGCTTTAATTTAAGAAAAATATCGGTTATCTGCGGAACATTAAGCCCCATATCGCGAAGCTCCTGCGCGCGTGAATAAACCTTTGGCACCGTATCACACATTGCAACCTCGCCCTTATTGAGAACGAGCACCTTACTGCAAAGCTTTGCAACATCCTCCATTGAATGAGAAACGAACAAAACCGTGTTTCCCGTTTTATTTTGATATTCCTTTATCATATTTAAAATAACTTCTCTGCCCTTTGGGTCAAGGCCTGCGCAGGGCTCATCAAGTATAAGCACCTGCGGCTCCATTGCAATTATTGAAGCAATTGCAACGCGCCTTTTCTGACCGCCCGAAAGGTCAAACGGAGATTTTGCTTCAAGCGCTCTTGAAATTCCGACAAAATCCATACTTTCATAAACACGCTTTTTAATCTCATCATCCGAAAGCCCCATCTGCTTCGGACCGAAGGCGATTTCTTTAAATACCGTTTCCTCAAAAATCTGATATTCGGGATACTGAAAGCAAAGGCCGACGGAAAAGCGCACATGCCTGATATTCTTTCTGTTTTCCTTGCTCCAAATATCGTTTCCGTTTAAATAAACGCTTCCCGAATGAGGTTCAAGAAGGCCGTTAAAATGCTGAATAAGAGTTGACTTTCCGCTGCCGGTGTGCCCTATTATGCCGATAATTTCTCCGCTTTCGGCAGAAAAATTTATATCCTTAATTGCGCTTGTTTCAAACGGTGTTCCCACGCTGTAAAGATAATTTAATTTTTCGCAAACCAAAACAGCCAAATTCAACCCTCCAATAAAGATTTAATATAATCAACACATTCATCTGTGTTTAAAATAGTTTTTTCAGGCGAGAGATTGCACCTGTGAACAAGCTCCGTTGCCTGCGGAACATCAAGCCCGAGCGCCTTAATTTCATCAACATGGGCAAAAACACTTTCGGGTGTATCGTCTATTTTAATTTCGCCCGAATCAACAACTATAACCCTGTCTGCCTGAACGGCTTCGTCCATATAATGAGTTATAAGAACTATCGTTATGCCCTCTTCGCGATTCAGCTTCTTAATCGTTTCAAGAACCTCCCTGCGACCGCTTGGGTCAAGCATTGCAGTCGGCTCATCAAGCACGATACATTCGGGCTTCATTGCAATTATGCCTGCAACGGCAACCCTTTGCTTTTGACCGCCCGAAAGCTTATGAGGAGCCTTTTCGCGAAGCTCATACATTCCAACCGTTTTGAGCGCTTCATCAACTCTTTGACGGCACTCTGCGGGCGGGATGCCGAGATTTTCAACTCCGAAGGCAACATCCTCTTCAACAATTGAAGCAACAATCTGATTATCGGGATTTTGAAAAACCATTCCGACCTTTTTTCTTATATCGTAAATGCTTTCATCATCTTTAACCTCTTTACCGTCAACAACAACGCTTCCCGACTGCGGAAAAAGTATTCCGTTGGTCAGCTTTGCGATTGTTGATTTTCCCGAGCCGTTATGACCGAGAACGGCAACGAAGCTTCCCTTTTCTATATTAAGATTAAGATTTTTAACAACATCAACACGCTCTTCTCCGTCCTCAACGCCGTAAGAAAAGTCAACATTGTGAAATTCAATTAAACTCATTTATTCATCCAAATAGCAGACGCACCGCAGGGCAATATTCCCTTTGAAGCAGTTACGGGAAGCCCGATTTCATCAGCAGTTACGCTGCCGCCTTTTTCTTTAACAATAATATCGTCTAAAATATATTTCATAACGGAGGCGGAAAGCCCCGTTGTGTATGAATTAAGAAGCACCATTAACGGCTCGTCCGACAGGACATTGCTGATAAGCTCAACAAAATCATAAAGCGAATCCTCAAGCCGCCATATTTCGCCCTTGGGCCCTCTGCCGTAAGAGGGTGGGTCAAGAATGATAATATCATACTTATTGCCTCGCCTGATTTCACGCTGAACGAATTTTATGCAATCGTCAACAATCCACCTAACAGGCTTATCCTCAACGCCCGACGCCTGCGCATTTTCCTTTGCCCACATTGTCATTCCCTTTGAGGCGTCAACATGAACAACACTTGCGCCCTCTTTAAGACAGGCAACGGTTGCACCGCCCGTGTAAGCAAAAAGATTTAAAACGCGAACATTGCTTCTGCCGCTGTTTCTTATAACCTCACGCGTTAAATCCCAATTGACTGCCTGCTCGGGAAAAAGCCCCGTATGCTTAAAGCCCATTGTTTTAACATTAAAGGTTAAATCCTTATATTTTATCTGCCACGAGGCAGGAAGATGCGAAAAAGCCTGCCATTCTCCTCCGCCGCTGCTTGAACGCTGATAGCGTGCATCCGGAGAAAACCAAAGCTGATTTGCCTTTTTGCTTTTCCAAATAACCTGCGGGTCGGGTCGAACAAGCACCTGCTTTCCCCATCTTTCAAGCTTTTCTCCGCCCGAGCAGTCTATTAATTCATAATCCTTCCAATCGGTTGTGTATCTCATTTAGCTTAATCTTTCTCTTACAACATCGGCAATTTGATTTCCGAGCCTTGTTATAATATCAATATCCTTTCCTTCAAGCATAACCCTAACGAGCGGCTCCGTTCCCGAAACGCGAACAAGAACTCTTCCGTTTCCACTCAGCTCCATTTCAGCCTCCTGAACGGCGGAAATGATATATTCATCATTATTATATTTCTGCTTGCCCTCGGCAGTTACCTCAACATTAATAAGCACCTGCGGATAAACATTCATTATTCCTGCAAGACTGCTGAGCGTTGCACCGCTTTTAACAACCGTTTCAATAAGCTTAACGGCGGTTAATTCGCCGTCGCCGGTTGTTGCATAATCAAGGAAAATAACATGACCGCTCTGCTCGCCGCCGATATTGTAGCCCTTTTTGAGCATTCTTTCAAGAACATATCTGTCGCCGACTGCGGTTTTTGAGCAATTAATTGAATTTTCCTCGCAGAACTTAAAAAAGCCCATATTGCTCATTACGGTAACAACCGCGGTGTCCTGCGCAAGAATGCCCTCCTGCTTCATCTGCATTGCGCAGATAGCAATAATTTTGTCGCCGTCAATTAAATTGCCGTTTTCATCAACTGCTAACATTCTGTCTGCGTCGCCGTCAAACGCAACGCCGAGGTCGAGCTTATTTGCCTTAACAAATTCCATAAGCTCCTGCGGATGCGTTGAGCCGCAGTTTAAATTTATATTAACTCCGTTAGGAGTATCGGACAAAAGATGGCATTTAGCACCGAGGCGAGTGAAAATTTCCTTTGCACACACGCTTGCAGAGCCGTTTGCGGTGTCTATTGCGATATTAAGACCGTCAAACCTAACATCCGTTACGGAAACTATATGGTCTATATAATCGGCAACGGCGGTTTTGCAATAGGTTCTTGTGCCCACCTCTCCGCCAATTTTAACCTCTGCGGGAGCATCGCCGGAAAGAACCCTTTTTTCAATCTCGTCTTCAAGCTCATCAGGGAGCTTATATCCGTTTGACTGGAAAATTTTAATGCCGTTATATTCGCACGGATTATGCGAAGCGGAAATCATTACGCCTGCCGCGCAGTTATATTTGCCTACAAGATAAGCAACTGCGGGAGTAGGAACAACGCCGACAGACAAAACATTCACACCGACCGAGCAAAAGCCTGCCGTTAATGCCGCTTCTATCATATCGCCCGAGGCACGAGTGTCTTTACCTATCATAACCGTTGGCTTTTCTTCCGAATTTTCTATCAAAATTTCAGCCGCCGCCATACCTATTCGCATAGCAAGCTCATTTGTTAAATCCTTATTAGCAATTCCTCTTACACCGTCTGTGCCGAAAAGCTTACCCATAAAATCATTCCTTAAAAGTTATTTTACAGCAGAGACTGTTGACCGTCCTGCTCAAAGCCGAGGTGCTTATAGCCTGCGGGAGAAACGCATCTGCCCCTCGGAGTTCTGCTTAAAAAGCCGATTTGCATTAAATACGGCTCATAAACATCTTCAATGGTTACCGCCTCTTCGCCTATTGCGGCGGCAATTGTTTCAAGCCCAACAGGGCCACCGTTATAATTCTTTATCATTGCGGTTAAAAGTCTTCTGTCTACCGCGTCAAGCCCGAGCTCGTCAACCTCCATTCTTGAAAGTGCGTCTCCTGCGGCTTCATCTGTTATAACGCCGTTATACTTAACCTCTGCAAAATCCCTGCTTCTTTTTAAGAGCCTGTTTGCAATACGGGGAGTTCCTCTTGAACGGGAGGCAATCTGGCGTGCTCCCCTTTCGTCTATCTCTATTCCGAGGATACCTGCGCTTCTTCTTACAATTTCCGAAAGCTGCTCGGGAGTATAAAGCTCAAGACGGAAGATAACGCCGAAGCGGTCTCTTAACGGAGCGGAAAGCTGACCGGCTCTTGTTGTTGCGCCAACGAGTGTAAAATTCGGCAAATCAAGCCTTATTGACCTTGCAGACGGTCCCTTGCCGATGATAATATCAAGAGCCCTATCCTCCATTGCAGGATAAAGCACCTCTTCAACGCTTCTGTTTAAGCGGTGTATTTCATCAATGAAAAGCACATCGCCCTCTTGAAGATTAGTTAAAAGCGCCGCAAGGTCGCCCTGCTTTTCTATTGCAGGACCGCTTGTTATTCTTATATTTACTCCCATTTCGTTTGCAATTATGCCTGCAAGCGTTGTTTTTCCGAGTCCGGGCGGGCCGTAAAGCAAAACATGGTCAAGCGCTTCTCCGCGCGCCTTTGCCGCCTGAATATAAACGGAAAGGTTTTCCTTAACCTTATCCTGACCGATATAATCGCTTAACTGCTTTGGGCGCAGGCTGTTTTCAATATCACTGTCTGCCTGAGTAAACTCGGTTGAAACTATTCTGTTTTCATAATCCATTTCATTCATAATCAAA
>JALEZT010000002.1 GCA_022772725.1 Eubacterium sp. | reverse complement strand
GCATTAAGGCAGATTTATCTAAAAGGCTTTGAAATCTGCATTAAAGAGGCAGAGCCGAAAAATATTATGACCTCTTATAATAAAATCAACGGCGTTTGGAGCTATTATAATTACGATTTGTGCACCTCGATTTTAAGAGGCGAATGGGGCTATAACGGTTGCGTTATAACAGACTGGTGGATGAAAAACGGCAAAAGTCCCGACTTTCCGAATGTTAAAACGCAGGCATACAGAGTTCGTGCGCAGGTTGATGTGCTTATGCCCGGCGGAAAAAGAGCAGGATTCAGAAGACCCGACGGAACACTTCTTTCCTCTCTCGGTAAGGCGGACGGAATAACGCTTGGCGAAATTCAGCGAAGCGCAAAAAATGTTATCCGCTTTGCGATGAACTCCTCTGCATTTAAGGAGTAGCCTCTTGACAAGGGTGTTATTATATTATTAATGAAAATTAATAATTGAAAGGCAGTGTTAATAATGTTTAACAGAAAAAAGGATTTAGTTCCCGTTTCGCTCTTAACGGGCTATCTCGGAGCAGGAAAAACAACTCTGCTTAATCATATTCTTGCAAATCAGCAGGGCTATAAGGTTGCCGTTATAGTTAACGATATCGGCGAGGTTAATATTGATGCTTCTCTTATTCAAAAGGGCGGAAATGTTACTCAAAAGGATGAAAATCTTGTTCCGCTTTCAAACGGATGTATTTGCTGCACTCTTAAAGTTGATTTGATGAAGCAGATTATCAGCCTTGCAAAATCGGGCAGGTTTGATTATATTCTTATCGAGGCGTCGGGAATTTGCGAGCCCGGTCCCATTGCAGGCTCAATCTGTATGCTTGACGGAACAGACCCAAGCGTAAAAATGCCTGCGGTTTGCCGCCTTGATAATATCACAACCGTTGTTGATGCAAAAAGAATGGCTGATGAATTCGGCTCGGGCAAGGATTTGCTTAAAAAAGACCTTGATGAAGAGGATATTGAAAATCTTCTTGTTCAGCAGATTGAATATTGCACAACGATTGTTCTTAATAAGGTTGACGAGGTAACGCCGGAGGAAAAGGCGGAGGTTATCTCTGTTATAAAGGCGCTTCAACCGGAAGCAAAAATCATCGAAACCACCTACGGCAATGTTGATGTCGCTGAAATTCTTTCAACAAACAGATTTGATTATGAAAGAATTATTGAAAGCGCAGGCTGGATAAAGGCAATGGCAGGCGAGGGAGAAAACTCCGAGGAGGATCACGAGCATCACGAGGAGAACCATCACGACCACGACGAGCACGAGCACCACGGCCATCATCATCACCATCATCACGAGGAGGGCGAGGCAGAGGAATACGGAATAGGCACCTTTGTTTATCAAAATGTGCGCCCGTTCTCAAAGCAGAAATTTGAGGAATTTGTTTTTGCAAAATGGCCTGCCGAGGTTATTCGTGCAAAGGGACTTTTCTGGATTGCAGAGGACCCCGACACCGCTTATATCTTTGAGCAAAGCGGACGGCAGAAAACCGCTACGGATGACGGCAAATGGATTGCCTGCTTCCCCGAGCGCGAAAGAAAGCAGATTTTGCAGATGAATCCCGATATTGCGGCGGCGTGGGATGAAAAATACGGCGACCGAATTAATAAAATAGTTTTCATCGGCAGAAATATGAACAAGGCTGAAATTATCAAGGCTCTTGATGATTGTATCGCAGAATAATTTTTTAATTTAAAAAGCAGGCGGAAAACGCTTTTGAGCGCAATCTGCCTGCTTTATTGTTTATTTTACACACATAACGGCGCATTTTTTTGTGTATATTTCAAATTGACTTTTATTTATATTGTTAATATAATTAAATGTGAATAAAATGTTAACGGAAAGAGTGGTGCTATGAAAAACAGAATTTTAAGCAGGGGGCAGCTGCCCGCCGTTGCTTCAATCGGTTTGATTTTTATTTGCTATGTTGCCGAAAAGGTGTTTAAGCGTTTAACGCCGTGGAACGAAGCCTCTGCAATTATTCAGGCAATCATTTTCACCTGCGCTGTTTTTGCTGTTTTGGTGCTATTGTATAAATCAAAGGATGTTTTTTACAGCTTAATGGCTTCAATCTTTGCGTTTAAAATGCTGCCGCCCGATATATTAATGCTCCGAAGCACTAATATAGACGCCGCCGCAGTATATTATCTTGTGCGCAAGGCGGCTCTTGTGCTTTTCCTTTTGATGATTTATAAATTTTATAAAATGCAGGAAACGCAGGATAAATATGAAAAAATCCACGCCGCGTCAATAGGCGCGTTGCTGCTTGTTGTGCCGTTTTGCAGTGAAATCGGAGCGGAATTTGCAAATTATGCGCTGATGAGAACAGGCAGTATGATGCTTCCGTATGCCTTGCAGGCGGCGGCATATATCGTTGCGGTTTGCGTTCTTGCAGGCGTGTGCTTTCTTTTCAAGGGCAAAAGCGCCGTGCTGGTTGCCGATTTTTCGATTATCGGCTTCTTTATAAATGCCGCGCGCAAAGCCGTTTCTGTGCTGATTATTGCGAGTGCCGGCTATCATGTCAGCAAATCCTATATCTGCTGGATTATAATTTATGCCGTTATGGCGGTTGTTATGGTTCTCGTCAGAAAAAAGACGAAAAAGGCTCGTCCTGCGGAGCTCGCAGAGAATAGATAAGAGAGAATATAAAACAGAAAAGCGTCTGCGACGGCAATGCGTTTAAGTGCAAATTCAAGATTTTCGTAGGGGTCGGTTTCCACGCCAACCCGTATAAGAAATGTGCAAATAACGGAACAAATAAAAACTGCCGAAGAAACAAATCGTTTCTTCGGCAGTTTGCTTTTTATTATTTGCCCTCTTGTGCAAGCTTTTCGGGAGTGCCGCAGCACTTCTTATATTTCTTTCCGCTTCCGCAGGGGCATGGGTCATTCGGGCCAACCTTTTTGCCCTTTCTTACGGGCTCGGGCTTAACGGAATCGTCTCCGCCCGAGGAGGTTGCGGTTATTTTTGCAACCGCCTTGCGCTCAACATCCTCACGCCTGCGAACAACGGTTGTGAACATCATCTTAACTGTGTTTTCGCGAATTGTTGCAGTCATTTCGTCAAACATATCATAGGATTCCATACGGAATGCAACAACGGGATCCTGCTGTGCATAAGAACGAAGATGGATTCCGTCCTTCAAATCGTCCATTGCGTCAATGTGATCCATCCAAAGAGAATCAACATTGTGAAGCAGGATTTTTCTTGAAAGGTCAAGATAAATCTCTTCGCCGAAGGCTTCTCTTCTTTCGGCAAGCTTCTTTCTGCCTGTTTCCTTAAAGAGCTCGATTATTTGGTCAAAGCTCAGCTCGTCAAGCGAGTCGCACTCTTCGTCGGAAAGAAGCCAGCCTCTGTACTTTTCTTTAAGTCCTTTAAGATTCCAGTCGGCTCTTGCGGCGTCCTTTGCGCAGTAAACGGGAACATTTTCCTCAATGCTTGAATCAAGCATACCGATAATCTTATCGGTTAAATCAATTCCCTCAAGCACCATATCGCGCTGCTTATAGATAAGCTCACGCTGGCGGTTCATAACATCATCATATTGAAGCGTTTGCTTTCTTATTGCAAAGTTTCTGCCCTCAACCTTTTTCTGCGAGGATTCAACGGTGTTTGAAATCATCTTGCTTTCAATCGGCATATCCTCGTCAACATTAAGCCTGCTCATAACGGCTTTCATTCTTTCGCCGCCGAAAAGCCTCATAAGGTCGTCTTCCGTTGAAAGATAAAACTGCGATTTACCGGGGTCGCCCTGACGGCCTGCACGGCCGCGGAGCTGGTTATCAATTCTTCGTGAGTCGTGGCGCTCCGTTCCCAAGATGAACAAGCCGCCTGCCTCGCGAACCTTTTCTGCCTCGTCCTTGATTTCTTCCTTGTATTTAGCTTCAAGCTCTCTGAACTTTTCTCTTGCTTCAAGGATTTCCTCGTTATCTGTTTCCGCAAAGCCCTTTGCCTCTGCAATAAGCTCGTCGGTGTATTGCAGGCGTTTCATTTCTGCGGTTGCAAGAAATTCTGCGTTACCGCCAAGCATAATATCGGTTCCGCGTCCTGCCATATTAGTTGCAATTGTTACGGCGCCGAGCTTACCTGCCTGCGCGATAATTTCAGCCTCGCGAGCGTGGTTTTTAGCGTTCAAAACATTGTGGGGAATTCTTTCCTTTTTAAGAAGCTTTGAAAGAAGCTCACTCTTTTCGATGCTGATTGTGCCAACGAGGATAGGCTGGCCTTTCTCGTGGCATTCCTTAATCTGTCTTATTGCATTAATGAATTTTGCTCTTTCCGTTTGGAAAATAACATCGGGCATATCCTCACGCAAAAGCGGCTTGTTTGTTGGAATTTCAACAACATCAAGCTTGTAAATTTCGCTGAATTCCTGCGATTCCGTCATAGCAGTACCCGTCATACCGGAAAGCTTTTTATAAAGACGGAAATAGTTTTGGAAGGTTATTGTTGCAAGCGTTTTGCTTTCGTGCTCAACCTTAACGCCTTCCTTTGCCTCAATTGCCTGGTGCAGACCGTCGTTATAGCGTCTGCCCTCCATAATACGACCTGTAAATTCATCAACTATTTTAACCTGTCCGTCTGCAACAACATAGTCGATATCCTTTTTCATAACGCCGTTTGCCTTGATTGCCTGATTGATATGATGAAGAAGCGTTGTGTTTTCCATATCCATAAGGTTTTCAACGCCGAAGCGCGCTTCCGCCTTTTTAACACCGCTTTGAGTAAGCGTTGCCGTTCTTGCCTTTTCGTCAACAACATAGTCGCCGTCATAGGCCTCCTCGGTGTCCTGCTTTTCGTCCATTTGGGCAACCTTGTCCATTTTAAGAGTTTTTGCAAACTCGTTTGCCTGGCGGTATAAATCGGTTGACTGCTCGCCGCGTCCGCTGATGATAAGAGGAGTACGCGCCTCATCAATAAGGATTGAGTCAACCTCGTCAACTATTGCAAAATTATGGCCTCTTTGAACCTTCTGCTCCTTATAAAGCACCATATTATCTCTTAAATAGTCAAAGCCCATTTCGTTGTTGGTGCCGTAGGTAATGTCGCAGGCGTAAGCCTCCTGACGCTCGTGGTTTGTTTTCTCGTGAATGATAAGTCCCGTTGAAAGACCTAAAAAGCGATAAAGCTTGCCCATCCATTCGCAGTCGCGCTTTGCAAGGTAATCATTTACGGTAACGATATGAACGCCGTTTCCGTCAAGCGCGTTAAGATAAGCGGGAAGCGTTGCAACAAGCGTTTTACCTTCGCCCGTTTTCATTTCGGCAATTCTGCCCTGATGAAGAATAATACCGCCGATAATCTGAACGGGGAAATGCTTCATTCCAAGCACACGCCATGCGCCCTCGCGGCAAACCGCAAAAGCATCGGGCAGAATATCGTCAAGCGTTTCGCCGTTTGCAAGTCTGCCTTTAAGAATATCTGTTTGCGCAGTAAGCTCCTTGTCGCTCATCGGCTGATATTTGCTTTCAAGCGCAAGAACCTTGTCTGCCGTTTTCTTTACTCTCTTAACCTCTTTTGCGGAATAATCTCCGAAAATTGCAGTTAAAAATTTATTTGCCATCGTTTCACCTCAAAAGGAATTTTTTGTTTATTTCAAAATCCAAATAACTATTTTAACATAATTATCTGCTTGTGTCATTACTTTTTTATTTTATTTTATCTTATATTATTTTATTGCCTGCATAATTGATGTCAGCGCACCGCCGGAAACAGCGTCCTCGGCATTTTCGTCAAAGGAGAAAACAAGATTTTTCTTTCCCTCTTTAATGCTTAGCGTTATTTCAACAGGCTCTCCGTTAAAATACGCTTTATCAATCATATCGGTAAGCTCTTTCAGATTTTTGTCGAGCCATTCCTCGTCGTCAAGCCTTTTCAAGAGCTCAAGGGTTGAATAGCTTCTCATAAGGTTGCTTGCAAATTGATAGGCAACGCCCGAAAGCTCCTTGTTGTAAACATTAAGGGTAACCGTTTTTGCCTCGGTGTTAATATCCGTAATTTCATATTCCAAATTTTCAAAAATGGCAGCACCGAGCTCCTTAAACTGCTTGTGCTTATTTGCGTAGCCGATAATTGTGTTTAGCGTTGAGGAATCAACATATTTTTCGAGTGCTTTGGTGTCAAATTCAGTAAGAGCGGTCATTGCCGTGTTAACGCTCTTCGTTATGTTTTCCTCCGTCATTTCAACTCCCGAGCCGGAGCAGGAGCAAAGCGTCAGTGCAATTAACACTGCCGAAAGAATTACCGCAATTGTTTTTTTCATAGATAAAAACTCCATTATAAAATTATTAAGTCTATTATAAAGGCTCAAACGCTATTTTTCAATATATAATTAATTTATTAATAAAATAATATTATAAAATTAAAAATTAGTTAAAAAGCAAATTATGTAATTGCATATTAGGAGCATATATGGTATAATTGTCAAAAATTGTGTGCATATATTGATAGAGAGATTTTGCCGTCTCCGCAAAGGAAACGGATTTGAGGAAATAAATATAATGGTTTTGGAAAAAATCAATTAAATGAATAAAAAACGGAAAGTTAAAATTATGAAGGCTTTTTTAAAAAAATGGCTTGCGCCTATAAAATTTAAGCGCCTGTTTGATATTGTTGCTTCCTTGCTTGCGCTTATTATATTGTCTCCGCTGTTTCTTGTTATCTGCGTTATTAATTTCTTTACACCCGATACAAGTATCTTTTTCAGCCACGAAAGGCGCGGAAGAAAGGGCGAGCCGTTCAGGATTTATAAATTTCAAACAATGAAAAATAATACTCCTAACTGCGCAACGGGCGAGCTTGAAAATCCCGAGCAGTATATAACGAAATTCGGAAAATTCCTTAGGAAAACAAGCCTTGATGAGCTTCCTCAGCTTTGGAATATCTTAAAGGGCGATATGAGCTTTGTTGGCCCCCGTCCGCTTATTTCAAGCGAGATAAGGGCGCACCGAATGAGGCTTGAATACGGCGTTTACCGCTTTCGTCCGGGATTAACGGGGCTTGCGCAGATTAAGGGAAGGGATAGCATTTCCCTTATGAAAAAAATGAAATACGATAAGCTTTATTGCGATAATTGGAGCATAAAAATGGATATTGCAATTTTGCTTCAATCCGTTGGAGTCTGCATAAGGCAGGAAGGCTTCCACGAGGGAATTTACCACAGACGATAATTTAAACGGAGAGTTTTGATATATGGAAAGAAATTTTATTGACGGATATCTTGAATGGCAGTCAGACCCCGAAATAACGGGCGTTAACAAGCTTCCCCAGCACGCAACCCTTATGCCCTACGGAAGCTTTGACGAAGCAAAGGCTGCCGACAGATATGCCTCTTCAAAATGCAAGCTTTTAAACGGCAAGTGGAAATTTAAGCTTTATAAAAATTACGCTTACCGTCCGTCTGACTTTGCCCAGCCGCATTATGACGCGCACAACTGGGATTCAATCAGCGTTCCGGGCTCGTGGACTATGCAGGGGTACGACAGAAATCAGTATTGCAATGTTCGTTATCCGTGGGAGGGAAGCGAGGATATTTGCCCTCCGAATGCGCCAACGAAAAACAACCCCGTCGGCTGCTATCTTAAAAGAATACATATCAATAAAAGCGTTCTTTCAAAGCGTGTTGTTATTTGCTTTGAGGGCGTTGAATCGGCGTTTTATCTTTATGTAAACGGCGAAAAGGTGGGATATAGCGAATCAAGCTTCAACAGGGCTGAATTTGATATTTCCCGCTGGCTTGTTGAGGGCTCAAATGTTATCGGCGTTGAGGTTTACAGATGGTGCACGGGCTCTTGGCTTGAATGTCAGGATATGTGGCGAATGGCAGGAATTTTCCGCGATGTTTATATTTACACAACGGAAAGAGAATATATCCGCGATTTCGTTATAAAGGCAGAGCCCGGCGAAACAAACAAGGACGGATATTTTGATGTTCTTGTTAAAACAAACGGTGCCTACGAAAGCCTTTCAATAGATGTCAGCATACTTGATAAAAACGGCGAAACCGTTGCGATAGACAGCCGTTATGCAGAGGAGGACAGCGTAACTCCGCTTCGCGCAATTGTTACTGACGCGCAGATGTGGAGCGCGGAAAAGCCAAATCTTTACACGCTTGTTTTAACTCTTAAAAGTAACGGTATTCCGATTGAATATATCAGCTCAAAATTCGGTTTCAGAAAGGTTGAAATCAAGGACGGCATTATCCGTATAAACGGCGAAAGAGTTGTTTTTAAGGGCACAAACCGCCACGAATTTGACTGCAAAACAGGCAGATATATGACTGAGGAGGTTATGATTTCCGATATTATTCAAATGAAGCGGAATAATATCAACGCAGTAAGAACCTCTCATTATCCAAACTGCCCGCGCTGGCTTGAACTTTGTGATGAATACGGCTTATATGTTATTGATGAAAATAATATGGAAAGCCACGGAACAAACTGGTCAAAGATAATCGGCTGTCCGCAAATCCCCGGTTCAAGACCCGAATGGGAAAAGGCGTGTATGGAGCGCGTTAAGGCACTTTATAACAGAGATAAAAATCACACCTCGGTTGTTTGTTGGAGTATGGGCAACGAAAGCCTCGGCGGAGAAACGCCTAAAAAAATGTATGAATGGCTTAAAAAGGCAGATGAAAGCCGTTTTGTTCATTTTGAGTGCGACCGCGACCCGAATGAAAAAAATCTTTCCGATGTTCAGTCAAAAATGTATGCAAGGCCTTGGGAGTGTGAGGAATATGCCGTAACGGGCAGAGACGGCAGACCGTATATCCTTTGCGAATACACACACGCTATGGGCAATTCCTGCGGCTCAACCGAGGAATACACAAGGCTTTGGGATAAATATCCCTGCCTGCAAGGCGGCTTTGTTTGGGATTGGGTTGACCAGGCAATCTTAACAACAGACGAAAACGGCGAGGAATATCTTGCCTACGGCGGAGATTTCGGAGAAAATCCGCACGACGGTCATTTCTGCGGAAACGGACTTTTGTTTGCAGACAGAAAGCCAACCCCGAAATTATACGAAATCAAAAAGCTTTATCAAAATGTTGATATTAAAGCGATAGACGCGGAAAAGGGCGTTTTTGAATTAAAAAACAAATTCCTTTTCACAAATCTTAACGAGTTTGAAATCTATTGGCAGCAATGCTCCGATAAGGGCGTTCTGCGCGACGGCTCTCTTTCGGCAGATGTTAAGCCGGGAGAAAAGGCGGTTATAGACCTTGAACTGAACAGAATTACATCAACGGAATGTTATATCAATCTTGAACTGCGCACGAAGCAGGATAATGAATGGAGCGAGGCAGGTCATATTGTTGCCGAGGAGCAGTTTATTATTAACGAGTTTGAAAACACCTATGATGAGCTTGAGCTCGGCGAGGAACTTATAGTTGCAGACACATACGGCTCATTGCGCATTTTAACGGAGGATATTAATATCCGCTTTGAAAGGCGTGAAAGAAATCAGCTTTATTCAATAAAGGTTGGCGGCGAGGAGCTGCTTTCCGCTCCTGTTCGTCTTAATTTTTGGAGAGCGCTGACGGATAACGACAGAGGTTCAAGAGCATCTTCAAGGCTCGGCTGCTGGCGCGATGCGGGCGACACTCCCGGAATTTATAACAACACAAAATTTTCAATAGAAGGCTATAAAATTCTTGAAAACGGCAGAAAAGTTATTGTAACCTGCGGCGCAACCGTTTGCACTCAGCCGGAATCAAAGGCAATTATAATTTACACAATTACCTCAAAGGGCATAGAGGTTGATATGCAGTTCTATCCCGATGAGGCGTTGCCCGAAATTCCCGAAATTTCAATGCTTTTCGAGCTTCCTGCCGATTTTGATAAGGTAACATATCTCGGCGCAGGTCCGTTTGAGAATTATATAGACAGATGCTGCGCTTCAAAAATCGGCGTTTATTCCTCCGATGTTGATGATTTTTACACCGATTATCTCAAACCGCAGGAATGCGGAAACAGAACGCAGGTGCGCTATGCTTCGCTTTACGGAAGCAAAAAGTCTGTAACCTTCGTTGCCCAGCCGTCTATGGAGCTCAATGTGGGCAGGTATCTTCCCAAGGAGCTTGAAGCCGCTTGGCACAAAAAGGAGCTTCCCGAGGCAAACAAAACGGTTGTTCGCTGTATTGCACGCCAGCAGGGAGTCGGCGGATACGATAGCTGGGGCGCATTGTGCAACGAAAAATATATGAATAAATCGGGAAAAACATACAGGCTTAAATTCCAAATCAGGTTTTAACCCCGTTTTTGCGCTTCGGAATAAAATGACAAAATAGTAATATTATTATTAAGAAAAAATATTTAACTTGACTTTTTTATATAAAGGTATTATATTTTAATTCACGGCTTGCGTCGGCTTTTCGGCGTCTGCTATTAACTTTTTTGATAATAAGAGGGAAATTTTAAGATGAAATCTTTAAAAGAAACGGCTATGACTATTGCTGTTAAGCAGGCCGTTAAGTATGCACGCAAGGATTTTGCTGCCAACGCTCCTAAAATTTTGAGCCTGCTCGAAATGGCTGATGTTAAAAAGGTTAACCGTTCAACCTATGCAGGTCTTCATAAGGTGCTTGATGACCCCGATAATAACTGGATGCAGTTTGCAAGGTCTCTTGCCTGCGACACAGACGAAGGCTTCCTTATGAAATTAATTCCTCCTATGATGAATGTTGCAATAAACAGCTATTCAATCAGAATGGAGAGCATTGCAAAGCACGGCTGTAATGTTCCGTGGGCAATTCTTATGGACCCCACCGCCGCATGCAATCTTAAATGCAAGGGCTGCTGGGCTGCGGAATACGGCCATTCAAGCCAGCTTACCTATGATGACCTTGCAAGAATTATTGCGCAGGGCAAGGAGCTCGGAACCTTTATGTATCTTTACACGGGCGGCGAGCCAACTATGCGCAGAGCGGATTTAATGCGCCTTTGCCGTGAAAATCCCGATTGCGTATTTATGAGCTTCACAAACGGAACGCTTATTGACGATAGCTTTGCAGACGAAATTCTTGAAGTCGGCAATTTCCTGCCCGCATTTTCGATTGAGGGCTATGAGGAGGAAAACGATTTCCGCAGAGGCGAGGGCACCTTCAAAAAGTGCACTGCCGCTATGAAGCGCCTTAAAGACAGAGGCGTTCCCTTCGGTGCTTCTCTTTGCTACACAAGTAAAAACACGGATGTTCTTGCCTCCGATGAATATATGGATTGGCTTATTGAGCAGGGCGTTAAGTTCGCTTGGTTCTTTACCTATATGCCAACGGGCAACGGCGCAGTAACAGACCTTATGGTTTCTCCCGAGCAGCGTGCGCTTATGTATAAGAAAATGCACGAATGGCGCAAAACAAAGCCGATTTTTGCTCTTGATTTCTGGAATGACGGCGAATATGTTCAGGGCTGTATTGCAGGCGGAAGGCATTATTTCCATATTAATTCAAACGGCGACTGCGAGCCTTGTGCATTTGTTCACTATTCAAATGTTAATATCAAGGAGTGCTCGGTTCTTGATGCGTTAAAGAGCCCGATATTTATGGCTTATAAGAAAAATCAGCCGTTTAATAATAATATGCTTCGCCCCTGCCCCGTGCTTGATAATCCGGGTGCAATCAGCAAAATGGTTGCCGAAACGGGCGCATATTCAACGGAAATGCAAAATCCCGAATCTGCAAATGAGCTTTTTGATAAAACGATTGCCGCCGCAAAGGCTTGGAAGATAAAGGCTGATGAGCTCTTTGACCGTGATGAATATATCGCAAAGCATGTTAAGGACGAAAATATGTATAATTATGAAAAGTCCGATGAAGAGCGTGATTTCTCTGAATTTGAAAAAACAGAGCAGTAATAAAGTAAAAATAATATAATTGTTTTAAGGGCGTGTCGTTATGATACGCCCATAAACGCATTTATAATAAAATTATTAAATTTAAGGAGTTTTAAAATTATGGACAGCGAATCCGTCCGATTAATAATAGTAATGGTCTTGCTCGTTATTTTGAGCGCGTTTTTCTCCTCTGCCGAAACGGCTTTTTCCTCGCTTAACAGGGTTAAGCTAAAAGCAATGGAAGCAGGCGGAGTAAGCTCAAAAAGAATTGAAAGAGCGTTAAGGCTTTCCGATTCGTATGATACGGTGCTTTCGTCAATTCTTATCGGCAACAATCTTGTTAATATTGCTTCAACCTCAATTGCAACGCTTGTTTTCACGGGGCTTTTGGGCAGTTCAAGGGGAACAACCGTTTCAACAATTGTTATGACGGTTATCGTTTTGATTTTCGGCGAGGTAACACCGAAGCAGATTGCAAAGGAAAAGGCGGAAAGCTATGCAGTTTTAATTGCTCCCATAATTAAATTTTTCATAATCATTTTTTCTCCGCTCAATCTCTTTTTCAAGGGCTGGAAGCTTCTTCTTAATAAGCTTTTCAATCTCGGAAAGGTCAGCACCGTAACCGAGGAGGAATTAAAAACCTATGTCAACGAAGCCCATTCGGGAGGAGAAATAGACGAGAATGAATCAAAGCTTATCCGCTCCTCGATCGAGTTTGACGATATAGATGTTTCGGATATTTTAACTCCGAGGGTTGATGTTGAGGCGGTTGAAAAGTATGCCTCCTTTGCGGAAATCGAAAAGGTTTTCAAAAGCTCGCAGTATAGCAGATTGCCGGTTTATATCGGCGATATAGACCATATAGTCGGCGTTATCCACCACCGCGATTTTGAAGCGGCGAGAGACAGAAGCTTAAAATCATTAAGAACGATATTAAAGCCCGTTCCCACCGTTTCGCCTGACACTAAAATTTCAAAGCTTTTAAGAATACTTCAAAAAAATAAAACCCACCTTGCCGTTGTTGTTGATGAATTCGGCGGAACAGAGGGAATAGTAACGCTTGAAGATATTCTTGAAGAGCTCGTCGGCGAAATATGGGATGAGCACGATGAGGTTGTTGTTGATTTTGAAAAGGTGGGCGAGGGCGAATATATTGTTGACGGCTCTGCCTCTCTTGAAGATTTCTTTGAGTTTTTTGATGTTGCAGATGAAA
>JALEZT010000190.1 GCA_022772725.1 Eubacterium sp. | reverse complement strand
TAATTTATTCCGTTTATTTTGAGGTGCGGATAAAGGGAACTTCGTTTGCCTTAACCTCGGGCTTTTTCCTCAGATGTGCAGTTATTTTTCTGCTCGTTATTGTTGTTTCTCTTATCATTTCGTTTTTCTTTACAAATTCGGCGGTTAAGCGACTTGTTAGGGATATAGATAAAATGGGTAATGACCCGGATAATATCGAAAAGAACTGCCCCTATGAAGAATTAAAGCCGTTTGCAGGCAGAGTTCAGGTTCAGCTTGATGAAAAAGAAAAGCTTCTCACTATGAAAAAAAGGTTTACGGCTAATGTTTCGCACGAGCTGAAAACTCCGCTTACCTCTATTTCGGGTTACGGCGAAATGCTCCAAAGCAATATGGTTGCGCCCGATGATGTTGCAAAAATCGGCGGTATTATATGCAAGGAATCGCAAAGGCTTATAAATTTAACACACGATATTATTCAGCTTTCACAGCTTGAAGAATATGATTATAAGCCCATTATTGATTTTGTTGATTTGCTTGATGTTGTTAATTACTGCGTTGAGGCGCTTTCCGTTAAGGCGCAGAAAAAGAATGTAACGGTAAGCGTTGCAGGGGGAAACTGCCGTGTTAAAGGATCAAAGCCTCTAATTGAGGAGCTTGTGTATAATCTTGTTGAAAACGCAATAAAATATAATGTTGAAAACGGCAGGATTGATATAACTATTGAAAACACGGAAAAATTTGTTTCTTTGTGTGTTAAAGATACGGGCATCGGAATCCCCGAAAAATATCAGGATAGAATTTTTGAAAGATTTTTCAGGGTTGATAAATCGCGTTCAAAGGCAACGGGCGGAACGGGTCTCGGTCTTGCAATTGTTAAGCACACCGCAGAGTATCTCGGAGGCTCTGTAAAACTGGAAAGCAGGGAAAATGAGGGAACGGCAATAACCGTTTTGCTTGCAAAATAAAAATTGCTACTCATTAAAAAATAAAATATTTAAAGCGTCTGTTTTTGGCTTAAACAGGCGCTTTTTTTGCGGATAAATCCTCAATGTAAAGCATAGTTGCGGGCAATGTAAAGCGTAGTATATAGTAATTTTTCTGCCGTTTTGATAGTATTTTGGCAAGGCGGAAGGGAAAGCCGCCGCAATAAATGAACAGGAGAAAAATTATGTCAGTTTACAAAACAGAAAATTTCAAAATCACAAGAAAAATAGTATCCAATATGACCGCTCAAAGCTGGGAGGAAATTCCGCACGCAACGATGACCTATGAAGCAGATGCAACCGAGCTTCTTGAAGAAATTAAAAGGCTTAATGATGAAAGGGCGCAGGGCGAGGACAAGATAACCATAAACACGGTTATGTTGAAAATTATCTGCGAGGGACTAAAAGCCGCTCCAAAAATGAACACAACACTTGATTTTAACAGAAAGCTCGTCAGGGGAACTCTTAAATATCACGATCAAATTGATATTTCAATGCCTATGATTTTGCACACGGGCGAAATGATGACTGTTAATATGCACGATATGGGAAGTAAAACCTTAACCGAAATGACCTGTGCAATTAACGACACGGTGCGCCGTGCGAATAACAGTAATCTGGAAGAGGTTATGTATGAGGTTTCTATTGATAACACCTTAACCGGCTTAAAGCAGGGTAAAATACTTCAAGCCATTCGCAGACTTTACGGCTCAAAAATGCCCGGAAAGCATCAGGTTAAGGTTTTATCGGGCAAGGCTAAAAAGGAATATTATTCAATTCCCGAAAAGGACAGATTAACAAAGCGCGATATCGAGCAGGGAACAACAACTGTTTCAAATTTAGGCTCAATATACAGAGAGCAAAAGGGCTTTTGCGCTCTGCTTGAAATAATCCCACCGCAAACAACTGCTTTCGCCGTTAACGCCGTTCAGAAAAGGGCGGTTGTTGTAACGGATGAAAATTCAAACGATAAAATCGAGGTAAGAAAAATTATCCCGATAACCATTGCAATAGACCACCGCGCGCTTGATTACGGCGACTGCGTCGGCTTTTTCAAACGCCTTGATGAAATCTTTGCAAATCCCTCCCTTATCCGCGATTGGAAATAAAAAACAACACCCAAGCTTTATTGTTGGATAACTTGGGGGATTATTTTTGGTTTGTTGACAATGCTTTATTAATATTATATAATCGAATTTGGACAAAGGAAACTGTCGAAAAACGGTAGGCGGTTAGCTCTCTGTACATAGAGGGCAGTGCCCTCTAATCTGTATTAGGGGGTGATGCTATGGAATATCTTGTTATTACTGCAATAATTATTGTTGTGGCAACAGGCTACATTTTAAGCATAAAAAAATAACCGCCCAACAGTCCGCTAAAACCAAGGGCGATTATTTCAAACTTATTTAGGGGCTAACCGTCTATCCGATAAGCCCTTTGTCTGTAATTATAGTAGCATAATATTTCATTTTTGTCAACTCATTGTTTTATTATCGGTATAATGTTGGTATTATGTAAAGAAGGCTCCTTGGGAGCCTTTTTTCTTGCATAGTGGATTGAATTGTGATAAAGTTATATTAAGAGATATTTTTGAAATTTTTATTTCGGTCTCTATAATTTATAAGGGGGAGTTCCTATGAAAATTGCACTTATTGTTATTGCGGTTATTGTCGCTCTTATCATTATTTATGTTGTTTCGGCATATAATTCGCTTATCGGAAAAAGAAACACGGTTGATGAAGCATTCTCAACAATGGATGTTTATCTTAAAAAGCGTTGGGATTTAATCCCGAATATCGTTGCCTCTGTTAAGGGCTATGCAAAGCATGAGGCTCAAACTCTTGAAAATGTTATCAAGGCAAGAAACGGCAGGTATCAGGATTTATCCGATGATGAAAAGCTGGCCGCCAATGCCGAGCTTTCAAAGAGCCTTGCAGGTATAAATGTTGTTGCAGAGCAGTATCCCGATTTAAAGGCAAATGAAAATTTCCTTAATCTTAATGCCCAGCTTCAAAAAACAGAGGAGGATATTGCAAACGCAAGAAAGTATTACAATGCCGTTGTTAAGGATTATAACAACAAGGTTCAAATGTTCCCGTCAAGCATTGTTGCATCAATGTTTAAGTTCTCTGCAAGAAAAATGTTTATAATTGAAAATGAAGCCGAAAAAGAGGCAGTAAAGGTGGAGTTTTAATGGCTGAAATAAAAAAAGCTTTAACGCTCCTTTGCGTGCTTTTGCTTGCTTTGGCAATCCCGTTTTCCGCGTTTGCCGAGGACGATAACTATATAAATGATTTCGGCTATGAGCCGTATTATATAACTGCGTATAATGTTAATATTAGTGTAACGCAGGATAATATTCTTCAAATCAATGAAACGATAGACGCTTATTTTAACGAGTCGCGCCACGGAATTTACAGATATATTCCAACCGTTAATACTGTTGAAAGGCAGGACGGCTCCTCGGGCACAACACACGCTAAAATAAGAAATGTGCGTTGCAGTGATAATTATTCCTCGTCATACGAAAACGGCGATTATGTTATGCAGATAGGCGATGAGGATATAACTCTCACGGGCGCACACACCTATAATATTTCCTATGAATATCAGCTCGGTCAGGATATTGCAGACGGCTTTGACGAGCTTTACTATAATATTATAGGAGCAGGCTGGGATACTTATATTCAAAATGTTTCTTTCAACATTGTTATGCCCAAGGAGTTTAACGAATCTCTTCTCGGCTTCTCCTCGGGAGCATATAAAACGGCAGGCACCGAAAACATAGAATATTATGTAAACGGCAATGAAATCAGCGGAAGATTAACCAAAACGCTTGCACCCTATGAGGCACTTACCGTTAGGCTTGAATTGCCGGAGGGATATTTTTATTTCAATAAAGCAGCGCATATTGCAAAGCTTGCGTTAATGGTTTTAATTCCCGTTTTATGCCTAATATTTGTTCTTTTGATTTGGAAAAAGCACGGCAAGGATAAGAAAACCGTTAAGGTTGTTGAATTTTATCCTCCCGAGGGTATGAGCAGTGCAGATGTTGCATACTGGTATAACGGAATGTTAACTAACGATAATATTGTTCCTATGCTTATTGAGCTTGCAAACGACGGATATATAACAATCCGCCAAACAGAAACGAAAAAGCCATTTCGCACCACGCAGGATTTTGTTATTGAAAGCAGAAAATACTGCGATTCAAAGGATATAAACAAAAGAATGTTTTATAACGGTCTGTTTGAAAACGGCAGAACTTGGGTAACAAAGGAAGACCTTGAAGACGAGTTTTATAAAACGCTTGACGCTATTGCTATGAATTATAACACCTCTGAAAACAGAAAAAAGGTTTTTGATTCAAAATCTCTTAAAATGCGTCTTCTTTGCTGGGTGGTAACAATTGCCTGCCTGCTTTTGAATATTTTCATTCTTAATCTCACCTTTGGAACGGCGGAAAGGTTTTTAGCCTTTTTCGCAGGTGCGGCAATTCTTGTTTGCGCGTTTATTCTCTCCTTCTTCGTCAGACGAAGAACTCAGGCGGGCGCGGAAATACTGCAAAAAATCGAGGGCTTCAAAATGTTCCTCAAAACCGCCGAAAAGGAAAGGCTTGAAACGCTTGTTAATGATAACCCCGAATATTTTTATGATATTCTGCCTTATGCCTATGTTCTTGATGTTTCAAAGGAATGGACAAAGAATTTTGAAAGCATCGCAATCGAACAACCTAAATGGTATGTCGGCGTCGGCCCGTTTGACAGAATGATGATGTATAGCTTTATGAACAGCACAATGCAAAGCTGTGCTCAGGCAATGACCTCATCTCCGCAAACCTCTTCAAGCGGCGGCGGTGGCTTCTCGGGCGGAGGCTCCGGCGGCGGTGGCGGCGGAAGCTGGTAAATCAATTATTAATTAAATAAAGCATAAAAAAACGCTTCGGAAGCATAAAAATTCCGAAGCGTTCTTTCATTTATTCCGTTTTTTATTCGCTCTTTTCGTCGCCTAAAAACGCATATCTAATCCCTTTAACATCAACCTTATTGCCGCTGTAATTTTCAAGATAATTAATAAGGTCTGTGGCGTTGTCAAAAACGCTGATAAGCTCAAGCGAAGCGTTCTTCATAAATTTTTCATCAACGGTGTATTTAAGCATTTCAAGCATTTTATCGTAAAAGCCGAACGGATTGAAAACGGCAATCGGCTTACTGTGCCGTCCCAGCTGCTTTAAGGTGTAAACCTCAAAAAATTCCTCAAAGGTGCCTATTCCGCCGGGCGCAATAACAAATGCGTCTGCGTTGTCCTCCATAAAGGTTTTGCGCTCTGCCATCGTTTTTGTAAGCTTAAAATCGGTGCAGCCTTTGAAAAAAACATTATATTCCGTCATAAAATCGGGCGCAACGCCGAGGATATATCCCTTGTTGTCAAAAAATCCCTGCGCGCAGGCACCCATAACTCCGCAGCCGCCTCCGCCGAAAACAAGGCCGTGGCCTTTTTTTGCCATTTCGGCTGATAAGTCATAAGCGGCTTTTGAATATTTTTCATCTATAATATCGCTTGAAGCGCCGAAGATACATATATTCACAAAATCAATCCTTTCGCAATTTGTTTGTTTATTTATTTATTATATCAGCAATAATAATAATATTCAATAAAATAATTATTAAATCATAATAAACTTCTTGAAAACAGAAAAGCAACAGTATATAATGTAAGCGTAAAAATATACATTTTGGAGATTTGCAGATGGAAAGGTTTATGGATAAGGACTTTTTGCTTGATACTCCTACGGCAAAACATCTTTTTCACGATTATTGTGAAAATATGCCGATTTGCGATTATCACTGCCATTTAAGTCCGAAAGAAATTTACGAAAATAAACAGCCAAATGATATTGCGGAACTTTGGCTGAAAGGTGATCATTATAAGTGGCGTGCAATGCGCTCCTGCGGCGTTGATGAGGAATATTGTACAGGCAACAAAACAGGAAAAGAAAAATTTGAAAAATTTGCTTATGCACTTCAGTATGCCGTTGGTAATCCTCTTTACCATTGGGCACATATTGAACTTCAGCGGTATTTTAATATTGATACTCCGCTTTGTGCCAAAACTGCAGATGAAATTTATGAACGTGCAAATAATGAAATTGCAAACGGCGATTTTCGCCCTCAAAGTCTTATTACAAATTCAAATGTAAAAGTTGTTTGTACTACAGATGACCCTGTTGATGATTTAAAATATCATAAATTATTAAAAGAGGTTAAAGATTTTGACTGCAAGGTGCGTCCGTCTTTCAGACCGGATAAAGCGCTTAATATTAATTTGCCTGGTTTTGCACAATATATTAAAGAATTGGCAAATGCGGCAGGTGTTGAAATTAATTCTTATAAGGATGTTATAACAGCACTGCTTTTAAGAGCCGATTATTTTGATTCTGTTGGATGCAAGGTTTCGGACCAAGCGTTTGATTATGTTCCGTTTAAGCAAGAATCGGATGATAAAATAGATAAGATTTTTAAAAAAGCAATGAACGGTGAACCTGTAACAGAGGAAGAGGCAGACGCATACAAAACACCTGTTTTACTTGCTTTAGGTGAAAAATACAGCAGCCTTGGATGGACAATGGAAGTGCATATAGGGGCAATGCGTAACAATAATACCGCAATGTTCAACAAGCTGGGTCCGGATACAGGATTTGACTCTGTAGGAGATTGTAATGTTGCTTATAATTTAAGCAGATTTCTTGACGCTCTTAATGTAAACGGTAAATTGCCGAAAACGATTTTATTTAATCTTAATAATAAAGATAATATTGTTCTTGCCACAATGCTTGGCAATTTCCAAAGCAGCGAGGCAGAATCGAAACTTCAATTCGGACCGGCATGGTGGTTCCTTGATACTATGGACGGTATGACAGACCAAATGAAATTTTTGGGTAATTTGGGCATTTTAGGCAAATTTGTCGGTATGGAAACGGATTCACGCTCATTTACTTCTTACGGCCGCCACGAATATTTCAGAAGAATTATGTGTGCGCTTATAGGCAAGTGGGTTGAAGACGGCTGGTATGCACCGGATGATGAAATGCTTAAAGAAATTGTTCAGGGTATTTCCTATAATAATGCAATGAATTATTTTAAATTTTAATTAAGTTTTTGTTTGACTGCGACAAAACGTACAAATTATAATTAATTTGCAGTCGGGAAGGTTATGTAATCTATTATGAATCTTAATTTAAGACCAAAAGAAGAATGTGCTTTTGATGAAATATCATTAGGCGAAATTATGCTTAGATTGGACCCGGGAGAGGGAAGAATTAAAACTGCTCGCTCTTTCCGCGCTTGGGAA
>JALEZT010000189.1 GCA_022772725.1 Eubacterium sp. | reverse complement strand
TAATTTATTCGACATAAATTCAATGGCAAATTTATCATTGAATCCGGATATTTCTCCAAGAGGAAAACCAAAATCATCTTTGTTTCCGTTGATCGATTTTTTGATTTGAATGGGATTTTGCATAATGAAATTTCCACTAATTTCAATCAGTTTTTGAGAAAAACGATATGTTGTTTCAATTTTACTTATTTCTGCCGCACCCCAATATTTAGAAAAGTTAATAGTATATCCAATATCACTACCTGCAAAGCGATATATACTTTGCCAATCGTCTCCAACACAAAATAGGTCGTAGTCTCTTGATTTTCTTAAACAATGCAATAGCATAAAACGAGCCTTGGATATATCTTGATATTCATCGACAATTACATAACTGTATGGATTTATATATTTTCCTTGCATTACATATTTTGACGCCAAGTTAATCATATCATTAAAATCAATTTCATTATGGGATGAAAGATATTGACAGTAGGAATTAAAAATCGGTTCTAATAGTGTCAGTAATTGATTATTTGCACGAATATTATTTCCGTTATTGTTTTTCATTCTAACTGCTTCTATATTATATCCATTACTTTTAATCAAGTTTATTAGTGTTTCAAATAACTCAATGATACCTTCCTGCAAGGATTTATCACTGTTTTCAACTTTTTCCCATAACTCTTTTGAACTTATCGGCGATAAAACAACAGATTCAGCTTCAAGTCTTTCTTTTAATTTGTCAAGCAAATCACCTTCAAATTTTTCATACGCAAAGCATTCAATCATAATGGTTTGATTATCATGATGAATGGCTCTTTTCCACTCCATAGAGGCACAGTAAGTTTCTTTTGCCGTCATATTGTTTTTTGCTTTAAAAAAAGTCGGTACTTCTCCTTTTCGATTTATACCAAAATACTCAATATAAATATCATAATCAGGAAGATAAAAATCTGGGTGGTATTGACCGTATTCGCTTGTTTGAGTGTCTATTTTATATGGGTGTTCATAGATATATTTAATGCTGTTTTGGGTAAGAAAATTGGCAATATCCATTTCCCCATAGCTTTTAACCTCTTCACCTTTTAAAGTTGTAGGAGGATTAAGCTTCAAATATTCTTTGTATTCTTCTTCTGTATTAAACTCAAATTCTGATTTTGCAATTACTCGATTATAAAGCATATAAGAGCTTAACATATCAAGGTAAGAATCTAATTTCATATTAATCAATAATTGTTCTTTGATGAATTGTCTTAAATTTAATTGAGTTATTTTCGGTACAACACCATTGACCTGTGTGATGATATTTAAACCTAATTTATGAAAAGTTAAAGCGTTAATATTTTGACCGGTTTCGGCAATTATTCGCTCTCTCATTTCAGTTGCAGAAGCATTTGTAAATGATAAAACGAGGATATCTTCCGGCAAACATTTATGAGATTCCAATAAGTATTTAATTTTTCCAACAACAGTTGTGGTTTTTCCTGTTCCCGCACCGGCTATTACAAGATGATTATGTGCTTCTTTAATGATACAGGTCATTTGTTGTATATCAAGTTTTCTCCCTTCAACATCTCCTATAAGTGAGTAAGCCTTCGGTATTTTCATTCTTGCGGCATATTCGTTATGCAAAATTATTTCTTGTTGCAAAGATTTAGCTATACTAATTAATTCATTTTGTTTTTTTACTAATAATTCGTAATCCGAAGATTTTTTTAATTTTAAAATATTTTCAGCTGATGCGGCAATAAACAAATCATAGTTATTGCCTAACCACTTTTCCTCAAAAGAGGGGTCTATAAAAACCTGTGGGTTTGAAAACTTTGATTTAACATCGCGCAGAGCTGATTCGATATCTATTATTATTTTATCACAAGCTTCATTTCTTTCTTTGATTTTTCTTTCGTATTTACTTATGATATTTTTAATTAATCCCATAAAAAAGCCTCCAAGAGAAAGTCAACTTGTTTTTTGAATTGATTAATAACCTCTATAATTTAAATGTTCATAGTATATTATAAAATTGGCTTATCTGCTTGTCAATGGGTTGAAATACGACTAAACTCATTTATATGTTTAGAAGGAGACATTTTAACCTCTGTACTAACATGTTTAAAAAAATTGTTGACAAAAGGAAATAATTGTATTATAATTTTTTCAAATTAATAAGTAAACACGCAGACGAGAACAAAAAGCGGTTCGCTTCTTTTTTCAGAGAAATGCCGGTCGGTGCAAGGCATAATTAAGAAAAACCGTAATATCCTCTCCGAGTGGCTGCGCCGAAGTTCTTCGGAATTGTAGGGGCAGACGGCGGCAACCGTTATAATTGCAGCGAATGCTTGTTCGTTATGAGTGCATCATTTTTGATGAATTAAGAGTGGTACCACGGTATATAACTATATCGCCTCTTTGCCTTAGGGCAAAGAGGCGTTTTTTATTGAATAAAAATGCTAACGAAGAAGCAAGAAAATATTTAAAGGAGTCAGATTATGGAAAACTGTGTTGAAATCCGTTGGCACGGCAGGGGAGGACAGGGCGCAAAAACAGCCGCTCTCCTTCTTGCAGATGTTGCCTTTAAAACAGGAAGCTTCGTTCAGGGCTTCCCTGAATACGGCCCTGAAAGAATGGGTGCTCCCATTACCGCTTATAACAGAATAAGCCCTAATGAAATAAGAGTTCATTCAAATATTTATCATCCCGATTTTGTTGTTGTTGTTGACGAGGGCTTGCTTGATACCGTTGATGTAACAAAGGGACTTAACCCAAACGGTGCAATTCTTGTTAACACCTCAAAATCAAAGGAGGATATAGAAAAGCATCTTAACGGCTACACAGGAAAGGTTTTCACTATCGACGCCCGCAAGGTTTCCGTTGCCTGCCTCGGTAAATATTTCCCAAACACGCCTATGCTTGCAGGCATTGTTAAGGTTTCGGGTGTTATGGAAAAGGAAACATTTTTAAATGAAATGGAAGCCTCGTTTAAGCATAAGTTCAGTTCAAAGCCCGAGGTTATCGAGGGTAATATGAATGCTCTTAAAATGGCTTTTGAAGAGGTTAAGTAAGGAGACAGAATAATGAAATCAGATGTAAATAAATTAAATCTTAAATGCAAATGGCAGGATTTAACAGAGGGTATGCAGATTTACGGCGAAAT
>JALEZT010000145.1 GCA_022772725.1 Eubacterium sp. | reverse complement strand
AGTAGTTTATGCAGACACGGGCAAGAGAACAAAGGTTGGCACGCTTGATAAAAACGAGAAATGTTATTGCCTCGGAAAAATCAACGGTATGCATCTCGTGCTGTATTATGTAACGGGCTCAAATGTTCAAAAATGCGGCTTCGTTGAGTATTCGGGCGGCATAAAGGATTAATAATGTAATTCTGCCGTAAAAGCTTAATATAAAAAAAGACGGATAAAATCATATAGGCAAAGGGGCGGCTTTGCCTTTTAACGCTTTATCCGTCAATTTTTTTATTTTTTCTTAAATGATTCTTGACAATGCGCCGAAAATTTCATATAATACCACTTGCAGCAACACGGCCCGGTAGTTCAGCTGGTTAGAACGCCTGCCTGTCACGCAGGAGGTCGACGGTTCGAGTCCGTTCCGGGTCGCCAAAGCTATGCTGATATGGCTCAGGCGGTAGAGCGCATCCTTGGTAAGGATGAGGTCGGCGGTTCAAGTCCGCCTATCAGCTCCAACAAAAAGAGATACCCACTCGGGTATCTCTTTTTGTTATATTGTTTTATAAGCGGACTTGAAACGACCTCCAAATTTACCGTGCAGCTTGCTGCTGGGTAAATTTGGGAGAAAGGTCCGGTGGACCTTTCGATAGCTGAGAAGAAAGTCCGCCTATCAGCTCCAACAAAAAGAGATACCCACTCGGGTATCTCTTTTTATTATATTGTTTTATAAGCGGACTTGAAACGACCTCCAATAGAATCATTAAGCTTTTTCGCTGTTGCACACATAACAAACTGCATAATACTTTTCCTTTCAAATGTTTTTTACATACTAACATCAAAAATCGATTTGTCAAACGGTAATCTGCATTTGCGAAAAAATTGAAAACAACCCTTGATACATACTTGTATTTGTTTGAAAATTTCAAATACAAAATGTTGCAAAGGCTGATGATTATCTTGATAAGCTTGAAATTGAAACGAATAAAGTGTATTGAATATTTAGTGGCGTTGTTGTATAATACTATTAAACAAGGTTGGAGGTTTCTATTATGTCAATAGACAAGGCTATCAACAATGCATCTGCTTCTTTAGAGATGGAAGGCTTATATGTTTCCGACGAGCTTAAAGCATTGTTCATCAGAAAGCTTAATAACGAAATCACTATGGAAGAGTATATCAAGCTTGCTATGGAATTAAAGGGAGTGAAGATATAATGTCTTATAGTATTGAAACATTAACAAGTGATTGCTACGAGGGTACAACATGTTTAATCAACAAATTCAATATCAAGGATGAAAAAATATTAAAGGATTTAGAAACAACTGTTACATTTGGTAAAATTACCGAGTACACTCTAAATCCTTTATTTAATACATTTGATGTTAATCATTACAAGGCTATTCACAAGTATTTGTTTGAAGATATTTATGACTGGGCAGGCGAATACCGTAATGTTGATATGAGCAAGAAAGGTACTAACTTTGCCAATGCTGACAACATCAACGATTTAATGGAAAGCTGCTTCAAACGGCTTAATGATAATAAATGCTTTCAGGGTTTATGCTTTGATGAATTTATTGACAGTATTGTAGATTTTTACTGCGTTACAAATATGATTCATCCGTTTAGAGAAGGCAACGGCAGAACACAAAGACTGTTCTTAACACAGCTCATAAATCTCAATAATTACTCTATTGATTTTGCCGAAATGGATACTGATGATTTGATGATTGCTACTATTCAAGCCGCAAATGGTGTTACAGATTATTTGAAAAATATCTTTAAAAGTGCAATAAAGGTTAACACCTCCACCGATTAGCAACCGTAGGCTGAACAAAGCCTTGAAACATGGTGATATTCGGTTTAATAGATGAGTTATCAGCTCCAACAAAAAGAGATACCCACTCAGGTATCTCTTTTTGTTATATTGTTTTATAAGCGGACTTGAAACGACCTCCAAAAATAATAAGCCGTTGATGCTGCACATCAACGGCTTTGATTCTTATAAATCAAGTATCATACCGAAATTGAGTGCAACAAAATAAATCCATTTGCATCGCAAATAGAATGAGCAGGCTTTTTCGCTGTTGCACACATAACAAACTGCATAATACTTTTCCTTTCAAATGTTTTTTACATACTAACAATAAAACTATAATTTGTCAAATTTAATTTTTTGTAACTCTATAAAAACAAAAGCTTCGGAGTTTGTTTCCGAAGCTTTTTTGTGCTGTTAGGTTTATATCAAACAACGCCCTGTGCCATCATTGCGTCTGCAACCTTAAGGAAGCCTGCAATGTTTGCGCCGGCGACAAGGTTGCCCTCAACGCCGTATTCCTTTGCTGCCGCACAGCTCTTTGTGTAAATATTTTCCATAATATCTTTGAGCTCTCTGTCAACATCCTCAAAGGTCCAAGCCTGTCTGCCGCTGTTTTGGCTCATTTCAAGGGCAGAGGTTGCAACACCGCCTGCGTTAGTAGCCTTTGCAGGTCCGAAAAGAACTCCGTTAGACTGAAATTCGATAATTGCTTCGGGGGTTGACGGCATATTTGCGCCCTCGCAAACTGCCTTTACGCCGTTTGCAATAAGTGCCTTTGCCGATTCCTCATCAAGCTCGTTCTGCGTTGCGCAGGGAAGGGCGATATCGCATTTAACAGTCCAAACACCCTTGCAGCCCTCGTGGTATTCAGCCTCGGGATGAACAGTGATATATTCCTTAATTCTCTTTCTCTCAACCTCTTTAAGCTTCTTAACAAGAGGTAAATCAATTCCGTTTTTATCAACAATATAGCCGTTTGAATCGCTCATTGTGATAACCTTTGCGCCAAGCTGAGTTGCTTTCTGGCAAGCGTAAATAGCAACATTTCCCGAGCCGGAAATAGCAACGGTTTTTCCGTTAAACGATGAGCCGTGGTCTTGAAGCATTGCCTCTGTGTAGTAACAAAGGCCGTAACCTGTTGCCTCTGTTCTAACGAGAGAGCCGCCGTAGTTGAGTCCTTTACCTGTAAGAACGCCAACATATTCTGTGCGCAGTCTCTTGTACTGTCCGAAAAGGAAGCCGATTTCTCTGCTGCCAACGCCGATATCTCCGGCGGGAACATCTGTGTCAGCACCGATATGCTTTGAAAGCTCTGTCATAAAGCTCTGGCAGAAGCGCATAACCTCAATGTCGCTCTTGCCCTTTGGATCAAAGTCAGAGCCGCCCTTCGCACCGCCGATAGGAAGTCCGGTAAGACTGTTTTTGAAAATCTGCTCAAAGCCGAGGAATTTGATAATTCCTTCGTAAACAGACGGATGAAAGCGTAAGCCGCCCTTGTAAGGTCCGATTGCACTGTTAAACTGGATTCTGTATCCTCTGTTTACTCTGACAACGCCGTTGTCATCAATCCACGGAACTCTGAACTTGATAATTCTTTCAGGCTCAACAATGCTTTCAAAAACACCTCTCTTAATATATTCGGGGTGTTTGTCTGCAACGGGGTCAAGTGATTCAAGAACCTCTTCAACCGCCTGATGAAATTCGGGCTCGTTCGGGTTTCTGTCTATTACCCTCTGCATAAGCCCTTGAAGATATTCGTTTTTGATACTCATAAATAAGCCCTCCCATAATAGATTTTTCAAAAATCTAATTCAATATTTTATCACGATGGCGGTTTGTTGACAATTAACAACTTTTTAAAAATTATTGTTCGTTTTTTTAAAATTTATATACAAAATAGATAATAAATCGCAAAAATGTTGTGAGTAGCAGTTCACACTTTTGAAAATATTTGTTCATTTTTGTTGAAAAGGAAAAGTCCTTATAATATAATGAAAAGCAGAATTTGTTGTTTTCGGCGGTGAATTATGAACGGCTTACGCGATTTACATATTCATATTGAAGGAGGGGAGTACTCTCTCGAATGGATAGACAGGTTTGTCAGTCAGGCAGTCAAAATGGATTTAAGCGAGATTAATCTGCTTGAACACAGCGTCAGAATTAAAGAATTTCATAAAACCTTTGCAGACGCCGAAGCGTATAATTTATATCAGCGTCAATGGGTAGCCGAAAAGAGAAGAACCGCTAAAAGCCTTGATGAGTATATAAGCTTGATTGAAAATGTTAAGAGCAGGGAATACCCAATTAAAATAAGCTTCGGGCTTGAAATCTGTTGGTTTGAGCAGTACGAAAGGGAAATAGCGCAGTTGGCAAAATCATATCCCTTTGATTATCTTTTAGGCTCTGTTCACTGGATAGATAACTGGACCTTTAATCAGCGTAAATATCAGTGGAAGGGCAGAAATATTAATCAAATATATAAAAGATATTTTGAATTGCAGGAAAGCCTTGTTCAAAGCGGAATTTTCGATGTTTGCGCCCATCCCGATTTGATTATGTGCCATTCGCTTTATCCCGATTATGATTTA
>JALEZT010000120.1 GCA_022772725.1 Eubacterium sp. | reverse complement strand
TAAAAACAGGCTTAAAATTGCCGAAGAGGAAATGGAAGCCTCTTCAAAATTCACTTATGTTGTTATAAATAACGAGCTTGAAAAGGCCGTTATGGAAATTAACGATATATTAAATTCAGAGCTTAAAAAAAGAAATTAAGGAGATAATTGATATGTTTAATCCCGATTTAAAGAAATTATTAAAAAACTGCAACAGCAGATACAGTCTTGTTGTTGCAACTGCTAAAAGAGCAAGAGAAATCAGAGAGGAAGCAGTTAAAAACGAGGTGCTTCTTGATGATAAAAGCGTTTCGCTTGCAATTGATGAAATACTTGACGGAAAGTATGTTGTTGAAGAGCCAAGCGAATTAAAATCAAAATAATGAACAGGCTTATTGCAACGGTTGCCGTTGAAAACACCTTTTTCAGTGCTCTTTCGGATTATGATTATTATATTCCCGAGGAGCTTAAAGAGGCTATAACAGAGGGAACAAGAGTTAAGGTTCCCTTCGGCAAGGGTAATGCTTTAAGAAACGGCGTTGTTATTAAAATCTTTGAAGCAATAAACACGGACTTAAAGGAAATTAAAGCGATTGATAAAAATGCTTCTGTTTTAGATCGTGAAATGGTTGAGCTTGCTCTTTGGCTTAAAGAAAGATGCTTTTGCACAACCTATGATTGCCTACGGCAAATGCTTCCGAGAGGTATAGATAAGGTTGGCTCAAAAAGTGAAAAAATGATGCGCCTTGCTGATGAAAATGCAGATATAGCTCAAAAATTAACGCCAAAGCAACAATCTGTTGTAAATCTTTTAGCGGATGTTGGTGCGGCAGAGGTTAATGAAATTTGCGAATTTTGCTCCGTCGGCAAGAGCGTTCTTGACAATCTTGTTAAATACGGCATTTGCGAATACTATAAAAAAGAGATTTTTCGTAATCCGTACGGTAATGCAGACAGTCTTGTTGACAGAAAAGATATTGTTTTGTCTGCCGAGCAGGAAAAGGCTTTTTCAACCTATTCCGATATGCTGAAAAACGGCGGGGGAACAGGGCTTCTTTACGGTGTAACGGGCTCCGGCAAAACACAGGTTTATCTTAAATTGATTGATGAAGCGGTTGATTTGGGTAAGGATGTTATCGTAATGGTTCCCGAAATTTCCCTAACACCGCAGGCACTTTCGATTTTTCATAAACGATACGGCAAAAAGGTTGCGGTTTTTCACAGCGGACTTTCACTCGGCGAGAGAAATGACGAATATAAAAGAGCAGATTGCGGCGAGGCAAAAATTGTTATCGGAACGCGAAGTGCAGTTTTTGCTCCGCTTCATAATCTCGGTTTAATCGTTATAGATGAGGAACAGGAGCACACCTACAAGAGCGAAAGAACACCTAAATATAACGCCGCTGATGCCGCAAATTTCAGGTGTAAATACAATAAAGCACTTCTTCTTTTAACCTCGGCAACTCCAAGCGTTGAAAGCTATTCTGCCGCCGTAAACGGCAAATATAAGCTTTGCGAGCTTAAAGAAAGGTACGGTAAGTCAACTCTTCCGCAGGTAATAACCGTTGATATGAAGGCGGAAATTAAAGGCGGAAACAAAACTCCCGTTTCAAACACGCTCAAAAATCTTCTTGAAGAAACACTTGAAAAGAAAAAACAGGCCATATTGCTTATTAACCGCAGGGGATATAACACCTTTATTGCCTGCAACGATTGCGGACATGTTATAACCTGTCCGAATTGCAGTATCAGCTTAACATATCATAGCTATAATAATAGCCTAATGTGCCATTACTGCGGATATTCAAAGCCGCTTGATAATGTTTGCACTGAATGCGGTTCAAAAAATATAAGATACAGTGGCTACGGTACGCAGAGGATTGAGGACGAAATCGAAAGGCTTTTCTCTCAGGCGCGTATAATAAGAATGGACGCAGACACCACCTCTGCAAAATTCAGCCATCAGCGAATTTTTGACGCCTTTTCAAACGGCGATTATGATATTTTAATCGGAACGCTGATGGTTGCAAAGGGGCTTGATTTTCCTAATGTTGAGCTTGTGGGAGTAGTTAATGCCGATAATTCTCTTTATGATGAAAATTATACCGCTAATGAGCGTTCATTTGATTTGATAACGCAGGTTGTTGGCAGAAGCGGACGGAGAAACGCAAGCGGAAAAGCCGTTATTCAAACAATTAATCCGAATAACGAAATTATTGAATTTGCTTCAAGACAGGATTATAAGGCGTTTTACGATAGCGAAATTAATCTTCGTAAATTGCTTACATATCCGCCTTTTTGCGATATTTATTCCGTTTCGTTCACAAGTGAGGATGAAAACAAATCTGCACTATGCGCAAAAGAATTTTTTGATATTTTTGTTGAGCTTAATAAAACAGAATATAAAAACGAAAAGTTTATTGTTTTGGGTCCGAGCCCTGCAAAAATAAGCAAAATCAGCAATAATTACAGACACAGACTTGCAATAAAATGCAAAAATTCAAAATCAGTTCGCAGAATGTTAAACGATATATTACAAAAAATTGCTAAAATGAAAGAGTATAAGGAGGTTACGGTCGGAATAGACCTTAATCCCTATGATATGAATTAATATTGAAAGGCTACGGAATTAAAAATGGCTTTAAGAAATATTGTTAAGTTCGGAGACCCGATACTTAATAAGAAAAGCAGAAAAGTTGAAAAATTTGATGATAAGCTTGCATCACTCATTGATGATATGCTTGAAACAATGTATTCCCAAAACGGAGTAGGTCTTGCCGCCGTTCAGGTTGGAATTTTAAGGCGCGTTGTTGTTATTGATATCGGCGAGGGCCCTATGGAGCTTGTTAATCCCGAAATAACTTATGAAGAGGGAGAGCAGATAGACCAAGAGGGTTGCCTTTCGCTTCCGGGAAAATGGGGAACAACAAAAAGACCTATGAAGGTGCAGGTTAAGGCACAGGACAGAAACGGAAAATGGCAGGTGTTCACAGGCGAAGGACTTAAAGCAAAAGCCTTTTGCCACGAGATAGACCACCTTGAAGGTGTTTTATTCACCTCACATCTTGTTGACGGAGAGTTGGTCAGCCAATGAGAATATTGTTTATGGGAACTCCCAATTTTGCTTCTGCCTGCCTTGAAAGGCTTATAAATGACGGAAATGAAATTTGCGGAGTGTTCACTCAACCCGATAAGAAAACAGGCAGAAAACAAATTTTAACGCCTCCTCCCGTAAAGGAGCTTGCGTTAAAGCATAATATTGAGGTTTTTCAGCCTGAAAAATTTAATAATCAGGAAAACAGGGATATTATAAGCAGACTTAACCCCGAGCTTATAGTTGTTGTTGCTTACGGTAAAATTCTGCCTGCCGATGTTTTGTATTCAGCCAAGCACGGCTCAATTAATGTTCACGCGTCTCTGCTTCCTAAATATCGCGGATGTGCACCTATTCAATGGGCAATTCTTAACGGAGAAAAGGAAACAGGCGTTTGCATAATGCAAATGGACGAGGGCATAGATACCGGCGATGTGCTTTATACCGAAAAAACCGAAATCGGTATCAACGAAACCTCCGAGGAGCTTTTTGAAAGGCTTTCGGCTTTGGGTGCTGACGCATTAAGCAAGGCAATTGAGCTTATTAAGGAAAACAAAATTAAACCTGTTAAACAGGTGGGAGAGTCAAGCTACGCTCCTATGATTGATAAATCTATCAGCCGAATAGATTGGAATAAATCGGCGTTTGAAATTCACAATAAGATAAGAGGGCTTCAAGTCTGGCCTGCGGCAAGCGCGGTTATAGCTGATAAAGAGGTTAAAATCCATAAATCCGTTTTATCGCAGGAAAAGGGAGCAAAAGCAGGAGAGGTTGTTTGCAGTAAAGGCAGGCTGACTGTTTCCTGCGGAGACGGAAATTGCATTGATATTCTTGAAATTCAGCCAAACGGTAAAAAAAGAATGGATATAAAATCATTCCTTGCAGGTAATAAAATCTGCCAAGGCGATATTCTTGAATAAATTTAAGGAGACGATTTTACGGGCACTTATTTTGTTTATTATTTAACGGGATTTATTATGATTCCCGTCATAATATTTTCCTTTATATGTCAGGCAAAGGTTAATTCAAATTTCAGAAAATACAGCAGTATAAGAAATTCACGAGGCTTAACAGGCGCAGAGGCGGCATACAGGCTTTTGCAGTTAAACGGTGTAACAGATGTTAAAATTAAACCCATAAGCGGTAATTTAACAGACCATTATAACCCTGCAACAAAGGAAATATGCCTTTCTCAAAGCGTTTATAATTCCGCAAGCATCGCCGCAGTCGGAGTTGCATGCCATGAGGCAGGACACGCCTGCCAGCACGCAGAGGGATATTTTCCGCTAAAAATAAGAAATGCGGTTATTCCCATAACTAAATTCGGCTCAAATTTGGGTATTCCGCTTGCGCTTTTAGGCTTGGTATTTAATTATGAGCCGCTTGTTTATATCGGTATTATTTTGTATTCGGCAGTTGCTCTTTTTCAGTTAATTACACTTCCAGTTGAATTTAACGCTTCAAAAAGAGCACTAAATGTTATCAGCTCAAACGGCTTGCTTGCAGAGAATGAGTACAGCGGAGCAAAACAGGTGCTTTCCGCCGCCGCTTTAACCTATGTTGCGGCACTTGCTTCGTCGCTTGCAACGCTTTTGAGACTGCTTTTGGTTGCAAACAGAAGAAATGATTAGTTCACGACAAATTGCTTTTGAAACGCTTTACAGTGTTTTATACGATAATGCTTTTTCAAATATAGAGCTTGACAAGATGCTTTCGGGCATTGAAGAGGGTAAAGCATTTGCTTCTCGGCTTGTTTACGGTGTTATTGAGCGAAAAATTACGCTTGATTATATAATTGAGCAGTATTGCAAAAAAGCAAAGCCGAAGGTTAAAACCATTTTGCGAATGGGCACCTATCAGATTTATTTTATGGATAAGGTGCCTGTAAGTGCCGCAGTTGATGAAAGCGTTAAGCTTGCCAATGATAACGGACTTTCGTTTTATTCAGGTATGATTAACGCTGTTTTGCACAATATCGCAAATAACATTATTGATATAAATACAATTGATGATTTAAGTATAAGATATTCAATACCGCAAAGCCTTATTAATATGCTTTCTAAGGCATACACTAAGGAAGCAGTTAAATCCTTTTTGCCTTATATTAACGAGGGCGCAACTGTTTTTGCCGTGCCGAACTACACAAAAGCAGATGCTGACGGGCTCGTTTCGGCTTTTGAAAAGGAAAATATAAAAGCTGAAAAACTTAATGATATTGTTATTATTAAAACAGGTTGCAGCATAACAGAGCTTGACGCTTTTAAAAAAGGTCTTTTTCATATTCAAGATTTATCCTGCTTCAATGCGGTTAAAGCGCTTGATGTTCAAAGTGGAGAAACGGTTGCTGATGTTTGCGCCGCACCCGGCGGAAAATCCTTTACAGCCGCTTCACTTTCTGAAAATAAGGCAAAAATTTATTCCTTTGATATACATAAACACAGAGTTGAGCTTATAAAAAAAGGCGCAGATAGGCTCGGTTATTCTTCAATTAACGCCGAGGAAAACGACGCCTGTGAAATTAATAAAAATATACCCGAATGTGATAAAATAATTTGTGATGTTCCATGCAGTGGCTTCGGAATTATAAGAAGAAAGCCCGAAATCAAATATAAGGATTTAGATTCAATCAAGGAGCTTCCGGCTCTTCAACTGAAAATTCTTACCGCTTCATCTAAATATTTAAAGAAAAACGGAAGATTGCTCTATTCAACCTGCACCTTGAATAAAAGAGAAAACGAAAAGGTTATTGAGCGGTTTTTAGATGAAAATAAAGGCTTTGTTAAAATCAGTGAAAAAACTGTTTTTCCGGGAGAAAACGGAGCAGACGGATTTTATTATTGCATTATTGAGAGAGTGAAATGAAAAAGGATATTAAATCATTAAGCCTTGAAGAGCTTTCGGCTCAAATTAAAGATCTGGGCTTGCCGAAATTCCGCGCAGGTCAAATCTTTGAATGGCTTCATAAATACGGCGTTTCCTCCTTTGATGAAATGACTAATTTGTCAAAGGAATTAAGAGCCTCTTTAAGCAACGATTTTTATATTGCCGATTGCATTATTGAGGAAAAATATGTTTCCTCAATAGATTCAACGGTTAAATATCTTTTTCGTTTAAATGACGGAGAATATATAGAATCCGTTATTATGAAATATAAATACGGCTACACAATCTGCGTTTCAAGTCAGGTTGGGTGCAAAATGGGTTGCAAATTTTGCGCTTCAACGCTTGCAGGCTTTAAGAGAAATTTAACTCCTTCCGAGATTGAAAGCCAAATTCATTCCGCTCAAAAGGATTTAGGTATCAGAATTTCGCATATTGTTTTAATGGGCATCGGCGAGCCGCTTGATAATTACGACAATGTTTTAAGGTTTCTTTATAATGTCAACGATAAAAACGGACTTAATATTTCAATGAGAAATATAACCCTTTCAACCTGCGGTATCGTTCCGAGAATGTATGATTTGCTTAATGAAAGCTTGCAGATAACCTTAACGGTTTCGCTTCACGCGCCTAATGACAAAATACGAAGCAAATCAATGCCTGTTAACGATAAGTGGTGTATGGACGAGGTTTTGAATGCCTGCCGAGAATATGTTAATAAGACAGGCAGAAGAGTTTCCTTTGAATACACATTAATAAACGGCGTAAATGACAGTAATGAATGCGCCGAGGAGCTTGCTTTGCGGCTTAAAGGTATGCTTTGCCATGTTAATCTTATTCCCGTTAATGATGTTAAAGAGCGTGGAAATGTCAGAAGCACCGATGAAGCCATAAACCGTTTTTTGAGTATATTGAAAAAACGGGGAATAAATGCTACAATAAGGCGTACGCTCGGAAGCGATATAAATGCTTCCTGCGGTCAGCTTAGAAGAAAAAGAACTGAGGTGAATTAATTGAAGATTGTTGCTAAAACAGATAAGGGCAAGGTTAGAGAGTCTAATCAAGACGCTTATGCAGTCGGAGAATTTCCCGATGAGGTTGCGTGGGCAGTAGTCTGCGACGGTATGGGCGGCGCGGCAGGAGGTAATATTGCCTCTGCACTTGCCGTTAAGGTTATAAGTGATAAAATCAATGCCGCATACAGAGAAAATATGAGGCCTGCTTCAATTAAAAATATGCTTGATTCTGCACTTGTTGCTGCTAATATCGAGGTTTATGATATGGCGTATGCAAAGCCGGAGCTTCACGGAATGGGAACAACCGTTGTTTGCGTAATTGTGAAGGATTCCGTTGCATATATTGCTCACGCGGGCGACAGCAGAGCGTATGTTTTTAAAGGCGACAGTCTCGTTCAGGTAACAACCGACCACAGTGTTGTTCAAGACCTTGTTGACAGAGGTAAAATAACAAAAGAGGAAGCGGAGCATCATCCTAATAAAAACCTCATAACAAGAGCAATCGGTGTTGATAAGAATATAAAAATAGATTTTGATGAAATAGATTTAGACGATGACGAGGTTTTGATTATCTGCACTGACGGTCTTTCAAATTATGTTTCCGATAATGAAATGATTAATGAGGTCAGCGACGGAAGATATTACGCTTTTGCAGACAGACTTGTTAAAAAAGCAAACAATAACGGCGGCGGCGACAATATTACGGTTGTTGCCATAGCAAAATAATTTATAATAATCGGGGATTGATTATGGAAAATTATGTAGGAAAGCGCTTAGACGGAAGATATGAGGTTCAGGAAATCATAGGTGTTGGCGGAATGTCTGTTGTTTATAAGGCCTATGATAATGTTGACGACAGAATTGTTGCAATAAAAATACTTAAAGATGAATTTTCCGATGATGAGGAATTTGTCAGAAGATTTAAAAATGAATCAAAGGCTATTGCCGTTTTATCTCATCCAAATATCGTTAAGGTTTACGATGTTAGCTTCGGAGAGAAAATTCAGTATATCGTTATGGAATATGTTGACGGTATAACGCTTAAAGAATATATTCAAAAGCAGCATATTATCACTTGGAATGATGCTGTATTTTTTACAACCCAAATTTTAAAGGCGCTTCAACACGCCCACGATAAAGGCATTGTTCACAGAGATATTAAACCGCAGAATATTATTCTTTTGCCAACGGGAAATATTAAGGTAACTGATTTCGGTATTGCAAGATTTTCAAGAACGCAAACAAAAACGCTGACGGAAAATGCAATCGGCTCCGTTCATTATATTTCTCCCGAGCAGGCAAAGGGCGAGTTTACCGATGAACGCGCAGATATATATTCACTCGGCGTTGTGCTTTATGAAATGCTTGCAGGCAGAGTTCCGTTTGAGGCAGACAGTGCGGTTTCCGTTGCGCTTATGCAGCTTCAAAAGGAGCCTAAAAAGCTGACTGATATAAATCCCGACATACCTTTGGGGCTTGAACAAATCTGTAATCACGCTATGCAGAAAAACCCAAGAGACAGATATCAAACCGCAACCGAAATGCTCCTTGATTTAGAGGAGATAATAAGAAATCCGCAGGCAACCTTTGATTACACATATTTTATTGATAAAGAGCCAACAAAATATGTTTTCAAAGAGGAAAGCGTTCAAAAGAGCGATTATGAAGAGCCTGACGAGGACGAGGCTGATGATGAGGAAATAGACCCTAACCATAAGAAAAAGGTTATAACGGCAGTCGTAACGGGCGTTATAGTGCTTATTGCCGCCATAGTTGGCCTTGTTATGTTTATGACGCAGGGTGTTAACACCGACACAAGAAAGCTCGAAAGCTTTGTCGGTATGCAGTATGATGACCTCGCTTCAAGCGACGCTTATGATTATGAATTTATAGCCGAATATCAAAAAACAGAGGAATATAATCCGGGCACCGTTATAAGTCAGTCGCCCGAGGCGGGCGAGTCTGTTATTGCAGGCTCAACGGTTACGCTTTATGTTGCAGTCAGCAATGAGGATATAAGCGTTCCCAACTGCTATAATCTTACTCTTGAAAAGGCAGAAAGAACGCTTCAAATGAGCAAGCTTACTAATTACAAAACTGCCGAGGTTTCAAGCGAAACGGTTGAGGCTGGCTCGGTTGTTTATACCGATCCAAAGGCAGGCTCGGTTGTTTCGGAAAATCAAGAAATAATTATTTATGTTTCAAACGGCCCGTCAACAACAAGGCTCAATTCCTATCAGGTTCCCGATGTTAAGGGTCTTTCGCAAAGCGACGCAAAGGCATTTCTTGAAAGAGTGGGCTTTACAAATGTTGTTTTTGAAACAGAGGATAATGCCGTTAGAAAGGGTATTGTTTTAAGTCAGTCTCCCCGTGCAGGCTCAACTGCAAGAGAGGATGATAAAATCGTTTTAACCGTTTCAACAGGTGTAACAACAACAGAGCCCGCGTCAACCTATACGGTAACTCTTAATGTTATTCTTCCGAGCTATAAGGACGCAGACGGAAATATCCCGTCAGACACACTCGTTATAACCGTTAACGGAAAGCAGTATAAATCTCAAACCGTTAAATTAAACGGCTCAACAGTTAAAATCGCAATTCCTGCCGATAACGGAACGGAAATCAGCGGTAACGCATCTATAACCGAAATTTCCGCAACGCATAATTTCAAGATTAATGTTAACGGCGATAAGGAATTAACTATTGATTTTTCCGATAACGGGGGAGAATAAGCTTTTATGATTAAAGGAAAAATTATTAAAGGTATAGGCGGTTTCTACTATGTGGAAACCGCTGAAGCTGTTTTTGAGTGCAAGGCAAGGGGAAATTTTCGCAATAAAAATATTTCTCCGCTTGTTGGCGATGATGTTGAAATTTCGGTTAATTCAAATGCCGAAAACAGAATTGAAGATATTCTGCCGAGAAAAAACTCTCTTGTTAGACCTCCGCTTGCAAATCTTGATCAGCTTTTTATTGTTTCATCAACGGTTGAGCCTGCATTAAATCCGCTCATTATTGATAAGATGACTGCGCTTGCCGAATATAAATCAATAGAGCCCGTTATAGTTTTTACTAAAACAGATTTAAGTAGCTCATACACTGAATATGAGGAAGTTTATAAAAAAGCCGGTTTTACTGTTATTTGCTGTAATAATACTACGGGAGAGGGCGCGGATAAGGTTAGGGAAATGCTTAAAGGCAAAATATCTGCTTTTACGGGTAACACGGGCGTTGGTAAATCCTCACTCTTAAATGCCGTTGATACCTCGCTTTCTCTCAAAACGGGAGAAACAAGCAAAAAGCTCGGCAGAGGAAAGCATACAACACGCCATTGTGAGCTTTTTAAGGTTAACGGCGGATATGTTGCAGACACTCCCGGCTTTTCCTCTCTTGATTTTGAAAGATGCGAAATTATTCTTAAAGACGATTTATTTGATTGTTTCAGAGAATTTTCCGATTATTTCGGTCAATGCCGCTTTTCCTCCTGTACTCATACAGGCGAAAAGGGATGCGCAATCTGCAAGGCGGTTGAGGAAGGAAAAATATCCGAAAGCCGTCATGCCAGCTATGTTCAAATGTATAACGACGCAAAAAATATAAAGGAATGGGAATTAAACCGTTGAAATGCACGATAGTTTCGGGTGCGCCCGTTAAGGATTATGAATTTTTAAAAAATAATATTGATTTAAAAAGCTTTATTATTGCGGCAGACAGCGGATATGTTACCTGCCGTAATGCCGGAATACCCGTTAATCTTATTATCGGAGATTTCGATTCCTCGCCCAAGCCGAAGGCTGATTGTGAAATTATCGCACTTCCGGCTGAAAAGGACGATACAGACACCTTTTCCTGCATTAAGGAGGCAATCAAAAGAGGCTTTGACGAAATAGCAATTTTTTGTGCCGCAGGCAGTAGGCTTGATCATACATATTCAAATATTATCTGCCTTGATTATTGCAACAGAAGCAATATTAATGCTTATATTGTTAATGAAAATAATAAAGCTTTTATATCCTCAAAGAATATTACTCTAAAAAAAGATAATTATAAATTCTTTTCTGTTTTTGCTTTTTCGGACTGTGTTGAAGGCTTAACAATTAAGGGTGCAAAATATGAAATTGAAAATAAAACGGTTTATTCATATCAATCCTTTGGGCAAAGCAATGAATTTTTAAATGACGAGGTTAAAATTTCTTTAAAAAACGGAACAATTCTTTTATTTTTGAGTAACGATTAGTGAAAATCTTCATAGTATATAACAGGTTGCAACTTAAATCGAGGTGTTATTGCTATGAAAAAAATGTGCCGCAGAGATTTTTTGTGGATTGCTTTCGGAGTTGGATGTGTTATTTCAATATGTCTTCCGACAACATGGGTTATAAGAGTGCTCGCGGTTGCAGTAATAATTCTCGGAATAATCTGCTGTACTAAGTAATTGGAGGAATTACCGTGAAAGTTATTGTTTTAAACCCGCCCAAATTTGTAGCCCCCTTTATAAGAATGATTTTCAAAATTAAAAAAGTTAATAACTAACATAATTTGTTAAATCAAAAACGCTCCTGCTCGGGAGCGTTTTTTTGTTATATTGTTTGTCTTTCCTGCATAATAATTATCAGTAAAAGAGTGCAGAAAAATCTGCAAACGGGAAAATTGCTGCAAGACCCGTTCAGATAATAATTTTTGCAGCGGAAAGGCAATGTGAATTTATGGAAAACAATAAAATCGAAATCAGGGAAAAATGCTGTATTTTTTCAAAATGTATTGATGCAGACCTTGACTATCAGGAAAATTTAATGTCGTATAACGATGATTTGCTTAAAATAATAAGATGCAATATCAATAATTTTATAATTAATTATGTTTATAAAAATTCCGTTTTAACCGTTTACGGCAAGGCAAAAATTTTTCTTACATATATCAGCGAGGCAACAGGCTGTATTTCAACTGCCGAATTTGAAGAGGATTTTGAAAAAAGCATTAATATAGATGGAAATTACGAGGATATTTGTGCTGATATATCCGTTTGCAATAAATATAATAACTGCCGTGTTATTAATCAACGGCGTGTTGATATTCATAATTCATTTGTTTTAAAAATTAAGGCTTATTCCGATGTTTGCTCTTCAATGCTTAAAGAAGAGGAAAATATTCTTATAAACAGGGAAGAGGTTTCCTTTATTTCAAAGCTCGGCTCACAATATACAAAATCGGAGTTCAGCGAAGAAATTTCTATTGATGAGGCAGAATGTGTTAAAAAGATAATAAACGTTTTTTCAACCTCCTCGTGTGAGGATATCAAGATAGTTTCCGATAAGCTTCTCGTTAAATCCAATGTTTCATTTTCCGTTTTATACACAACAGATACTGAAAAAGAAATAATTAAAAGGTGCGAAAAATCAACGCAAATAAGCACAATTATTGATTTACCGGGCGTTCAGGACGGCGATATAGCCTTTGCCGATATAACAACAGGCAATCTGTTTTCAAAGTCAAAGGCGGATAAGAATAACGAATTAAAGATTATAGAGCTTATAGGAGATATAAATGTTAACTGCTCCGTTTTCAGAAAGCAAACAGAGCTTCTTTCCTCGGATTCCTATTCTGTTATTAACGAGGTTTCAAACGATTATCAAGCTGTTGAATTAATGTCTGATTATTCAATTGAAAGAGAATCACTTTCGCAAAGCGTTATGTTTGAAATTGAGTCGTTAAGCATTAAGCAAATACTTGATTTATCTGTTTCGATTGTTGATGAAAACGTGCTTGAAATGAACGCGTTTGTTATTGACGAAAACGGTGAGCTTCGCTTTATAACAGACAGAAAAAAGCTTGATATTGCCTCCTTTGAGGTCAGTCAGGCGTTTGTAAGCTCCTTTGATTATGTTATTAAATCCGAAAAATCAATTAATGTTAGGATAACTGTTAATTATTCGGGTCTTTCATACACCGCAAAGAAATACAGGATAGTTTCGGGTGTGAAAATTAACAGTGATAAAACCTTTGAATCTCCTGCGCTTGCAGTTTATTTTGCCGATAAAAACGAAAAACTTTGGGATATAGCAAAAACATTCAGAACCTCCGTTGAGCTGATTAAGCGTGAAAACGAATTAGATTCGGATGTTTTAGACACAAAGCGTGTTTTGCTGATTCCGGGAATGTGAGGTTTTGAATATGAGTATATATAACGATATATCAACAAGAACGCAGGGCGATATTTATATCGGTGTTGTAGGTCCTGTCAGAACAGGCAAATCAACCTTTATAAAAAGGTTTATGGACACTCTTGTTATTCCGAGCATTGACGGCGAATTTCAAAAGGAAAGAGCAAGAGATGAGCTTCCGCAAAGCGCCGCAGGAAAAACGATAATGACAACAGAGCCTAAATTCATTCCCGAGGAAGCTATTGAGCTTAATATGGAGGATAATCTCCGTTTCAAAGTGCGTCTAATTGACTGCGTTGGCTATATTGTTCCGAGCTCAGTAGGCTATATTGAGGAGGATCAGCCGAGAATGGTCAGAACTCCTTGGTTTGATGAGGAAATTCCGTTTAATATGGCGGCAGAGATAGGAACGCAGAAGGTTATTAAGGAGCATTCAACAATCGGATTGGTTGTTACAACAGACGGCTCCATAAGCACAATTCCGCGTGATGAATATGAGGAGGCAGAGGAAAGAGTAATAACCGAATTAAAGGAAATCAACAAGCCCTTTGTTGTTGTTTTAAATACAGTAGACCCATCCTCTGACGAGGCTATGTCGCTTGC
>JALEZT010000119.1 GCA_022772725.1 Eubacterium sp. | reverse complement strand
AGGAGGATATAATCTTGGGAACCGAAAAAGAAATAGACATTGACTTAGGTAGAATATTTAATATGATGAAAAAAAGGATTGTTTACATAATCCTTGCAACGCTCATAGTCGGTGCGCTTTCGGGCTGCATAACCGAATTTTTTATTGAGCCGAAATATTCAACCTCCTGTAAGCTTTATGTTTACAGTAATACAGACAGAGTAAGCACAAACTCCTCAGTCGGCACAGGCGAGCTTTCAGCTTCTCAGCAGCTTGTTGCAACATACATAGTTGCCCTTAAAAGCGACACCGTGCTTGAAAAGGTTATCAGCGAATTAAACCTTGATATGTCAACAAGTCAGCTCAGCTCAATGATAAACTGCACGCAGATAGACGAAACGGAGTTTTTCAGAGTTACGGTTACAAGCACAAGCGCTTCTCAGGCGGCAGATATTGCGAATGCGGTTGCAAAGGTTGCGCCTGACGAAATTGTGCGTGTTCTTAAAGTTGGCGGCGTTGAGGTTCTTGACTATGCAAAGGTGCCGACAAAACCATCCTCCCCTAACCTCAAAAAGAATATTCTTATAGGCGCATTGGTTGGATTTGCAATCAGCTTTGCGGGCTTCTTCGTTTACGAGCTGTTTGACACAACCATTACAACCGAAAAAGACCTTGAAAGAGAATTTGAAATTCCGATTTTAGGCTCTATCCCGAGGCTTATACCTGCCCCCGACAAAGCAGAGGGCACCGCAGGAGAGCAGACGCCTGCCGAAACGGCAAATAATAAAGCAAAGGGAGGTAAAAAATAATGGCACTCTTTAAAAGTAATAAAAACAATAAACAGAGAACAAAGGTTTTTACAAAAGACGACCCAAAGAAAATTTTAAGCCCCGAATCTCCCTTTGTTGTTAAGGAAGCATATTCGGCAATAAGAACAAACCTGCTTTTCACTCAAAAGGGCGAAAAGTGCCCTGTTTTCGTTGTTACAAGCCCAACGGCAAATAACGGAAAAACGATAAACAGCATTAACCTTGCCGTTTCCTTTGCACAGATGGGCAAAAGAACGCTTCTTATTGACAGTGATATGAGAAACCCCACCATTCACAGAATGTTTTCCATTCCTGTTAAAAACGGCCTTTCGGAAATTCTTGCAGGACTTACCGACAACATAACCGTTTCCAAAACAGATGTTGAAAATCTTTCCGTTCTTACGGGCGGTAAAATTCCTCCGAACCCTGCGGAGCTTCTTTCCTCTCCGAGAATGGATAAGCTGCTTGAATTTGTTAAAGAGCATTATGACTGCGTATTTATTGACACTCCGCCCGTTAATCTTGTTACGGACGCAACCGTTTTTGCACAGAAAACAACGGGATACATTCTTATCGTTAAGGCAAATACAAGCGACAATTCGGATGTTAAATTAGCAGTTAACAGCCTTGACAATATCGGCGGAAACATTCTTGGCTTTGTGCTTAACGATGTTACCTCCGGCAGACACAGATATTATTCTTATTACAAAAAGTACGACTATAAATATAAATACTCATACGGCTACGGATATGGCTACGGATACAGATAAACCGAACGGACGGCGATTAAATGAACAGCAAAAGAAGAACTATTCAGCTTACATTTGAATATTTTGTTGATTTAGCGGCTTTGATTTTTGCAAACATTATTGCAATGCTTATATGCAGTGCAATTAAGAAAATGCCTTACTCATCAACCGCCTCCTTCCATCTTTACGCAGTTGCCGTTTTCATTTCCTACAATGCGGTTTTTCTTTGCTTTTCTCACTCGCTAAACCTGCTTCAACGAAGCAGAACGATGGAAATGATAACCGTTTTAAGAAACTGCTTGCTTACATATATGGCAAATGCCGTTATGCTTGTGCTGACAAGGAACGATTTCATAAACGGTCGATATGTTTTCATCCTTTCACTTGTATTTTATATTGCATTGTCCTCGCTGAACAGATATGTTTTGAAAAGAATTCTTATTTACAGATTTTCAAATTCAAAAATGGTTAGCCTTGTTGGCGTTATAACCGTCAGCGAGAGAGCGCAGGATTTCGTTGAAAAATTAAGCACCGATTGGAGCAGAAAAATCGAAGGGCTTGCCCTGCTTGACGCTAAATACGAAAACGGAGTTTACAAGCATCAATACTGCAAAACGGTTAAAGACGAAAAGGGCGTTTCAACGGTTATCCGCGAAAAAGAATTTGAAACGGTGCGTGAAATCTCCGGCATTAAGATTTGTGCAAACAGAGATAATATTATCAGCTGGATAAAGGCCACCCCGCTTGACGAGGTGTTTATCAATGTTCCGCACGCCGATGAATACGAAATAAGCGAGCTTGTTGAAGAAATTGAGAGTATGGGAATAACCGTTCATGTTAATATCCCATCAATTGAAAATCTTGTTGAGGAAAGCGAATTTAACAATGTTTCCTGCACAATGATTGCAGGCTTTCCGACTGCAACGCTGACGGCAACCGAGCCTATGACGGTTTGGGAATCCTTCATAAAAAGGATTCTTGATATTATCGGCGGTTTAATCGGTTCAATTATTTCCCTTCCGATTATTGCAATAACGGCAATTCCGCTTCTTATCGAATCCCCCGGTCCGCTTATTTTTAAGCAGCCGAGAGTCGGTAAAAACGGAAGAATTTTTTACATATATAAGCTGCGTTCTATGTATACAGACGCAGAGGAACGCAAAAAAGAGCTGATGAGCAAAAATAAAATGGACGGCCTTATGTTTAAAATGGATAATGACCCAAGAATAACAAAGGTTGGCAGGTTCATCAGAAAAACAAGCATTGACGAGCTTCCTCAATTTTGGAATGTTCTTAAAGGCGATATGAGCCTTGTTGGCACAAGACCGCCCACCGTTGACGAATTTGAGCAATACGAAAGCCACCACAAGCGCAGACTTTCAATGCGCCCCGGTATAACGGGAATGTGGCAGGTCAGCGGCCGTTCAAACATTCAGGATTTTGAAGAGGTTGTTAGGCTTGATGTTGAATATATAGATAACTGGTCTATGTGGCTTGACATTAAAATTCTGCTCAAAACAATCGTTGTTGTTCTTAAAGGACGCGGAGCGGAATAACACATTAAGAGGCTGAAAAAATGAAAATCGCAATGATAGGGCATAAAAGAATACCATCGCGAGAGGGCGGTATTGAAATAGTTGTTGAGGAGCTTTCAAAGCGGTTATCCAAAGCGGGAAACACCGTTGTTGCTTACAACAGAAGCGGCACTCATGTTTCGGGAGCACAGTTTGAAAGCGAAAGCAAAAATCTTCACGGCGTTCAGCTTAAAACAGTTCCAACGCCGCAGAAAAAATCACTCAATGCGATTGTTTACAGCTTTTTGGCAACATTAAGAGCCTGCTTCGGCAAATATGATGTTGTTCATTTTCATGCCGAGGGCCCTGCCGCAATGTGCTTTTTAACAAAAAAGCTTGGAATAAAAACCGTTGTTACTATTCACGGGCTTGACTGGGCACGCTCCAAATGGGGAGGCTTTGCGGAAAAATTTCTTAAATTCGGAGAAAAAACCGCCGCAAAATATGCAGATGAAATTATAGTTTTATCAAAATCCGTTCAAAATTATTTTCTTGAAACCTACGGCAGAAAAACAACATATATCCCAAACGGCATTGAACGAAACGAAGCCGTTGCCTGCGATATAATTAATAAAAAATACGCTCTTGAAAAGGACGGATATATTCTTTATTTAGGCAGAATCGTGCCTGAAAAGGGAATCCATTATCTTATTGACGCTTATAAGGGGCTTGAACGCAAGCCGCCGCTTGTTATTGCCGGCGGTGCAAGTCATTCCGAGGAATATTTCAAAAGCCTAAAAAAGCAAGCCGAGGGGCAAAATATTATTTTTACGGATTTTGTTCAGGGAAAGGAGCTTGAAGAGCTTTATTCAAACGCACTTATTTATGTTCTTCCGAGCGACCTTGAAGGAATGCCGATAAGCCTTTTGGAGGCAATGAGCTTCGGCTGCTGCTGCTTAACCTCCGACATTGACGAATGCACAGAGGTTTGCGAGGACAAAGCACTTTATTTTGAAAAATCGAATAAAGACGACTTAAAAGGAAAGCTTTCCTATCTGCTTGAAAACAGAGATATTATTGATAAATACAGAGAAAACTCGGCTGAATACATAACAGAAAAATACAACTGGGATGAAATCGCCGAAAAAACTTTTGAATTATATAAAAAATAAGGGTGAAAGATTTGAAAATCTTGATGGTTAACAAGTTTCTTTATCCGGCAGGCGGAGCGGAAACATATATGTTCAAATTGGGAAAACACCTTGAAGCGCTCGGCAACGAAATTCAGTATTTCGGAATGGACAACGAAAGCAGATGTGTTTCAAATATGCTTGACTGCTACACCGATAAAATTGATTTCAGAAATGCAGGTGCAACGAAAAAAATTAAATATTCCGTTAAATCTGTTTATTCAGCGGAAGCAAAGCAGAAAATCGCAAGAGTGCTTGACGCCTTTAAGCCCGATATTGTTCATTTAAACAACATTAATTTTCAGCTTACACCTGCAATTATTCCCGAGATTAAAAAACGAGGAATACCGATTGTTCAAACTGTTCACGATGTTCAAATCGCCTGCCCTAACCACAGAATGTATAACGAGGAAACGCAAAAAATTTGCAGTGAATGTAAAATTAACCGCTATCTTCCCTGCATAAAGAATAAATGCGTTCACGGCTCGGCATTAAAAAGTGCGTTGGCGGCGTTTGAATCCTATTTATATCACAAAAAAGGCACATATAATCTTGTTGACAGATATATCTGCCCAAGCGACTTTATGAAGGAAGCCGTTGCTTCGGGCGGAATCAGCGAGGACAGAATTACGGTTTTACATAATTTTTCCGATATTCAAGCCGAAACGAAAAGAGACTCCTCGTGCGAAAAATATATACTTTATTTCGGTAGATTGAGCATTGAAAAGGGAATAAAAACTCTTATTGAAGCAGTTAAGGAGCTTCCCGAAATAACGCTTATTCTTGCAGGCACGGGACCTCTTGAAAAAATTGCAGACGGAATAGAAAACATAAAAGCAATAGGCTTCAAAAGCGGAGATGAGCTTAAAGGACTCATCAGAAACGCAATGTTTGCCGTTTGTCCTTCCGAATGGTATGAAAACTGCCCTATGTCTGTTGTTGAAGCGTTATCGCTCGGAACTCCCGTTATCTGCTCCGATTTAGGCGGCTCAAAGGAGCTTATAGAAAACGGCAAAACGGGAATTGTTTTTGAGGCAGGAAGCAAGGACGCTCTTAAAGAGGCAATCCTAACGCTTTATAATAACCCCGAGGAGCTTGAAAAAATGCGTCCTCTTTGCCTTGAAGCAAGCTCAAACAACATTGAAAGATACAGCGAAAGGCTGTTAAACATATACCGAGAATTAAACAGGGAAAAAGAAAATGGTTAAATTTGTTTCATTTCTTATCAGCAAAATAAAGCACCGCGAATACAAGGTTGACGAGAGCATTACCTCCGCCGACCTTTTAAGCGTTTTATTCACTCGCGCCGCTATGCTTATCAGAGGGCTTTTTCGCAGAATAGGATTTAAAAAAGCGGGCAAGATGCTCTTTATAGGCAAAAGAGTTAAAATTAAATCAAAGGGTCATATAAAATGCGGATCGGGAATAACTATTGAGGATGACTGCTGCATAAACGCTCTTTGCAGAGGCGGAGTTGAAATAGGCAACAACTTTTCTTTGGGCAGAAACAGCATTATTGAATGCACGGGCGTTATCCGCGAGCTTGGAGAATCGCTTAAAATCGGAGACGATGTTGGCATTTCTCCAAACGCTTTTATCTCCGTAAGAGGAGAGGTTTCGATAGGAAGCTCAACCATTTTCGGCCCCGGCGTTAAAATATTTTCGGAAAACCACATTTTTAAGGATTTAGACACACCCATCTATCTTCAAGGCGCAGACAGACAGGGCGTTTCAATAGGAGAGGATTGCTGGATAGGCGCAAACGCCGTTATTCTTGACGGTGTTCATATAGGCAATCACTGCGTTATTGCCGCAGGCGCCGTTGTTAACAGCGACATTCCCGATTATGCCGTTGCGGGAGGAGTTCCCGCAAGGGTTTTGAAATCAAGAAAAGAATCAAGAGCTACGATTTAAAGCAAGGAAAACGATTATGAAAACTCTTACTGCCCAACAACCTGTTATATCAAAGCCTGCAAGAAACTCCTCTGTTGAGTTTCTTCGCCTGTTTTCGCTTTTAAGCATTACACTTTGCCACATTATGGGAAGCGGAGACGAGCTTATGGGCTTCAACAGATATGTTGTTGTTGCAGGGAACTCGTTTTTTAACGCAGGAACCGGAGTTATATGCTTTATGCTTATAACGGGTTATTACGGTTTAAAATTATCGGCAGTAAAATTTAATAAAACATATTCGATTATATATTCCTGTGCAATGGCTCATCTTGCTTACACACTCATCATCAAAGAGCCCTCATTTGCGGTAACGGTTCATTCGCTGATTCCCGTTTCAAGCAGTAAATGGTGGTATGCATCCTGCTATATCTTCACTCTGCTTTTATCGCCGTTTCTTAATATGATAATAGAACGGCTGAGCAAAAAGGAATTCACCTGCTTGATTTCAGTAAGCATTTTTCTTTTCTATGTTATTCCGACTTTTTTATATTTTGATATTATGAATGACAGGGGAAAAGGCCTTGTTTCAATGATAATTGTTTACTTTATAGGAGCGTATCTTCGCAAATACCCTGTTAAGATAAGCAAGAAAAAGCTGTTTGCCGCTTTGTTCATACTGCTTACGATAATGCTTGCAGGCAATATTGCCGGAGCGATTGTTCTTGACGAGGCCTGCTGGCCGTTTTCGCGCGACTGCACGGTAACAACACTTGCGGTTGCAGTAACCGAATTTCTGCTTGCGCTTAATTTTAACTATACTTTAAAGGCGCTTAACTTTGTTTCATCGAAAACCTTTTATATGTTTTTGCTTGCAAATGTAACTCAAAGACACTACATTCCGATTGACGGATATTCAAATTCTCTTTTATTTTTCCCGATTTGTGCCGCAAACGCTTTGATAACGGTTGCTTTGGCGTTTGTTGTTTCTCTTGTTTTGCAGTTTGTTGCAAAGCTTATACAGATAATCCTTGAAGCCGCCGAAAAGCTTGGTTTAAAAATGCTTAAATCAGCACCGGCAGAGAAGATAAAAAATAAATTAACGAAATTTATAAATACGGAGATTAATGTTTAATGGCAAAGAAACTTAACGGAACTGTTATCGTTACATACCGTTGCAACGCACGGTGCACAATGTGCAGCAGATACAAACGCCCGTCAAAGCCCGAGGAGGAGCTGAGCATTGAGGCGATAAAGAAGCTTCCGCCTATGTATTTTACAAATATTACAGGCGGCGAGCCGTTCATAAGAACGGACTTAAAGGAAATTGTGCGCGAGCTTTATAAAAAGAGCGACAGAATTGTTATTTCAACAAACGGCTTTTTCACAGACAGAATTATCGACCTTTGTGAAGAATTTCCGAATGTGGGAATCCGCATATCCATTGAGGGACTTGAAGAAACAAACAACGCAATAAGAGGCCTTGACGACGGCTTTAACAAAGGCTACACAACTCTTAAAAGGCTTGTTGAAATGAAGCATCCCGATGTTGGCTTTGGTATGACTGTTCAAGACGCAAACGCTAAGGACCTTGTTCCTCTTTACCGACTTTCCGACGAGCTTAATATGGAATTTGCCACCGCCTCGCTTCACAATTCATTTTATTTTGTTGAAGCAAAAAACATTATCAAGGACAGACCGATGGTTGCACAAAATTTTGAAGACCTCATTAATGAGCTTCTCAAAAGCAACAGCCCTAAAAAAAGTTTTAGAGCATATTTCAACCACGGCTTAATTAACTATATTTACGGTCAGGAAAGGCTTCTTCCCTGCGATATGGCGTTTGACACCTTTTTCATTGACCCATACGGCGATGTTATGCCCTGCAACGGAACAAAGGAAAAGCTTGTTATGGGTAACATTAATGAGCAAGGCTGGGAGGAGCTTTGGAGCAGTGAGCAGGCAGACAAGGTTAGAGACGCCGTTCGCCACTGCACAAGAAACTGCTGGATGATAGGCTCCGTTTCCCCTGCTATGCACAAATATATTTGGACTCCTGCAATGTGGGTTATCAAGCACAAGTTTTTAAGATTTTTCAAAGATAAAAAATACAGTATGTATGAGCTGCCTGCCGTTAGGGATTACCGAGACGGCAAAATAACGAAGGAGGAGCTTGACGCTCTTTCAACCTGCGACACTAACGCCGTTGCAAACGACGGACTTTCCGATTCTTCAAAGGAAGCGCTGAAAAGCAAAACCGGCGAAGAAATAGTTGATGAGGATATAAAAAATCAACTTAAAATAAACAAATAAAACAGAGGCATTGAAAATGAAAAAAAACATAAAACTAAATTACATATTCAATGCCGGCTACAAGCTGTTTACCATAATCGTTCCGCTGATAACAGCCCCCTATGTTTCCCGTGTTTTAGGAGCGGAAGGAGTTGGAACATATAGCTATACCTTTTCAATTGTAAGCTATTTCACAATGGTTGCAACACTGGGTGGAAATGCTTTTGGAAACAGACATATTGCAATATATCAAAACGACCCTCACGGACGAAGCGTTGAATTTTGGAATATCGCAATATTCAGAGCCGTTCCGACCGTAATAGTTACGATTTTATATTTCCTTTATGTTATTTTCATTGCCGAAGACAAAACTATTGCGGCTTTACAATCACTTTATTTATTTGGCGTTTTATTTGATGTAGGGTGGTTTCTTCAAGGTCTTGAAAATTTTCAAACGGTTGCAATTCGTAATTTTATATTTAAAATAATAAATATTGCCTGCATTTTCCTTTTTGTAAAAAGCAGAGACGATTTACCGATATATATTTTATGCCTCGGCGGTTTAACAGCTTTGGGAAATCTTTCTCTTTGGCCGTATGTAAAAAAATATCTTATCAAAATAAATCCCCAAGAGTTAAATCCTATGAAAAATGCAAAAGCCATTTTGCAGCTTTTCTTCCCAACAATAGCCTGCGGACTTTATGCTATTGTTGACAAAACAATGATCGGATTATTCTCCTGCGAATCAGAAAACGGCTATTATGAGCAAGCAGACAAAATAATTAATATGAGCCTTATGCTTATAACTGCTTTAAGTGCCGTTATGCTTCCGAGAATAGCCGCTGAATCTTCAAAGAACAACACTCAGGCAGTTAAAGCATACATAACAAAGGCGTGTCATTTCGTTTGGCTTTTAGGGCTTCCGCTATCCTTTGGGCTTATAGGTATTTCCGAGTTTTTCGTTCCGATATTCTTTGGAGAGGGATATGATAAGGTTAAAATACTTTTACCTGTTATGAGTTGTTTATTTATATTGAAGGGCTTAAACGACACAATAGGCTATCAATATCTTGTTGCAACAAATCAGCAAAACAAATACACACAAATTATAGTTATAGGCGGATTAGCTAATATAGTATTCAACCTTATTCTTATACCGCAGTATTATTCATTAGGTGCCGCCATAGGTTCAATTATCGGTGAGGTTGTTACCTGCGCTTTGGAATTTGCATTTGTTTCAAGAAGTAAGCAAATTGAATTAAAGCCTATTTTTAAATCTTCATTTAAAAGCTTTATTTCAGCGGCGACAATGCTCGCCTTTGTTTTAATAATAAAATATTTTACAGATTCTTATTTAAACAATATTTTTACCTTATTAGGTGTTATCATCGTTGCGGCTGTTGTTTACTTTATTGTGCTGATTATACTTAAAGACAGCCTCGTAATGAGTGTTTTAAACCCTATACTTAACAAGCTGAAAAATAAAATTCATAAAGGCGGTAAAGCTGCATGAAGGTTTTAATTGTTAATCCGATTTTATACACGAGCGAAACTGAAAATATTAAAAGGGTTGAGTCAATCAAGGACACAATGATTTACGATTTATGCCTTGCATTTCACAAAAAGGGCATAAGCGTTACCCTTGCCGCCGCAGAGGACTACAAGCCCGTCAGCAACGAGGATTATCCGTTTGAAATCAAATGGTTTCGGTGCGTGGGAAAAAGGCTTTTTAAGCCGAATGTTCTCCCCTGCTGCCCGGATATTGTTAAATTTGCACAGGCAGAGAATTTTGATTTAATCATTTCAAGCGAGGTTTTTTCAATCAACACCTTTATGCTTGCAAGAAAGCTTTCCGACAGGCTTATCGTTTGGCACGAGCTTGCAAAGCACAATAAAATTTTTAAGGGAATACCCTCAAAAATATGGTATGGCTTCATCGCGCGGTGCTTCTTCAAAAACACTTTAATCGTTCCCCGAAGCGCAGAGGCACGCATTTTCATTTCGGCATACTGCAAAAATGTGAGCGAAGTAATAATTGACCACGGCGTTAATCTTGATAAATTCGAGTCAAAAACGGTTAAAGACAATTATTTCGCAGCTGCTTCACAGCTTATTAAGCGCAAGCGTGTTAACTTGATTATTGAAAAATTTAACGATTATTTGAAAAAATACGATCCCTCCTGCCTGCTTTACATTATGGGAGAGGGAGAGGAAAGAAAAGCACTTGAAGAACAGGTGCGTTCGTTGGGCATTGAAAAAAATGTTAAATTCTTCGGCAAAATGCCTCATACTCAGCTGAAAAAATATCTTGCAGGCGCAAAGGCAATGCTTGTTTACACCGAGAAGGACAACAATATGGTTTCAATCGTTGAGGCGCTTGCCTGCACAACTCCCGTTATAACAACACCCGTGCCGTATAACGCCTCATACATACGGCTTAACGATTTGGGAATTGTTGATTCCCGATGGGGTGCAGATGAGATGCACTCAATAGTTAAAAACGAAGCGTTTTATATCGGCAAATGCCTTGAATACAGGCACAGGCTTTCCAACGAAAGCAAGGTTGAAATCTTTTTGGAGCTTTCAAAAAAATTAAGTCGGAGTGATTTTTAATATGAAATCGATATGCTATGTTGTTCCGTACTTCGGAAGGCTTCCCGAAAGCTTTCCGCTTTGGCTTGTGAGCTGCAAAGCAAACCCAACTGTTAACTGGATAATTTTTACAGATGACAAAACTGCATATAGCTACCCCAAAAATGTTAGAGTTTATTACTGCTCGTTTGACGATATGAAAAAGCGCATACAGGAAAATTTTGATTTTCCGATAGTGATAGACAGGGGCTGGAAGCTTTGCGATTTTAAAATTGCATACGGCGAAATTTTTGCAAAGGAGCTTGCCGGCTATGACTTTTGGGGCAACTGCGATGTTGATTTAATGTGGGGAAACATAAGAAAGTTTTTAACCGATGAAATTCTTGATAAATATGAGAAAATCGGCTTTCTTGCCCACTCAACGCTTTACAGAAACACACCCGAGGTTAACGCCAGATACAGAACAGTAATTGACGGCTTAACCAACTACAAAACAGCCTTTTCCTCATCAGACGGCTTTGCCTTTGACGAGGTTGGAATTGAAGCGATATACAATCATTTAGGCATTGAATATTATAAAGAAATCAATTTTGCAAACCTAACAAAATACGAAAGAAAATTTCATCTTGACTGCTTTTCCGAGGAAGAGGAATATAAAAACAACCGTCAGGTTTTCACTTGGAAGGACGGCACACTTCTTCGCCATTATCTTTATAACGGTAAAATCTTTGACGAGGAATATATGTATATTCATTTTTGGTGCAGACCGATGAGCTATAAGGTTTCGGATTATTCCGATAAAAACGAATATCTTATCTATTCCGATGTTGTTTCAGACAAGCCCTTTAAGCTGACTCAGGGGCTTATAAAAAGAAAGGGCATCAGCCATCCGATAACCTTTTACGCAAAAAGTATTTGGAAAAACAGACACAAGCTTACTTTAAAAAGAATTATATTTAATATAAAGGGTGCATTTAAAATAAAATGAACAGAGATTCAATTAAAAGAATGTTTATTCAACTGAATATGCTTGCAATCAGAAACGGCTGGAAAAAGGCGGAATACCTGAAAAAGAAAGGGATTTTCCATCATATCGGCGAGCATTGCTTTTATCAAAGCACTGTTTTGCCAGCCGAGCCTTTTCTTGTTTCAATTCACGATAATGTTGCAATATCTGCGGGAGTTCGACTGATTACTCACTCTGCCGCTCATGTTGTTTATAATTATGAAGAAAACACAAATGAATATGTTTGCCGACATGGTAAAATTGAAATACATGATAATGTTTACATAGGCGCCGATGCCATAATCAATATGGGCGTTACAATCGGCTCAAACTGCATTATTGCGGCAGGTGCGATTGTTACCCACGATATTCCGAGCGGAAGCGTTGCCGCAGGAGTGCCCGCAAAGGTAATAGGCACCTACGAGGACGCAAAGAAGAAGCATAAGGAATACAGTAAAAAATATAACGAGAAAGGTCTTAAAGAACCCTGCACCGTTGCCGAGATGATTCAGGCGTTCCCGATTGAATTTGACTGCTGATATGGAAAACACCATTAACACAAAAACAAGATATGAATGGGTTGACAGCGTTAAATTTGCCTGCTGTGTTTTAGTTGTTTTAGGTCATACCTTTATGGGAATTGCCGAAGCGGGAATAATTGAAAAGGGCAGCGTATATAATCTGCTTATTCAATCTGTTTACACTTTTCATGTTCCTCTTTTCTTTGTTTGCAGCGGCTTTCTTTATCAAAGGTCAGGCAGAGTTCATAATTTAAACAGTTGGGGAAAAAATGTTGCAGACAAGCTTTTGAATTTGGGAGTTCCCTATATAACATTTACCGTAATAACGGTTATTTTAAAAATGGCTTTTTCGGAAAGTGTAAACAACGCTGCCGGAGATTTGCTGAATACTGTTTTTATTTCTCCCGTTGCGCCTTATTGGTATCTTTACGCACTCTTTTTTATGTTTGTTTTTATACCCTGCTTAAAAAATAAGAAGCAAGCGTCGGTGCTGCTTACCGCGTCAGTTGCCGCAAGAGCGGTATATCTTGTTTTGGCATACAATCCTGTTTCTGTACCGTATCCAATTAAATCAACTCTCGGCAGAATGATTTGGTTTGCCCTGGGAATTTTTTTAGCATTTAATATTATTGATTTAAAGGCCATTTACAGCAAAATAACAATGGCGGTTTTCTTTGCTGCCGCAATTGCTTTGAGTATTTATTATTACAGAGAGCTTAACGGCAATTTGATAATTCAAACAATAATAGGCGTTCTTTTTGTTGTTGCAATTTTGGTTTTATCGCAAAATCTGCGTATATCATTTATTGAAAAACTGAGCTTTAAGTTCAGCGAATACTTTATGCCCGTTTATGTTATGCACACGATATTCTCGGCGGGCGTAAGAATTTTACTTTTAAGGCTTGGTGTTCAAAGCCCGATTATTCACATTATCTGCGGAATTATTGCAGGATTTATAATTCCGATTGCAGTTTATGAAATTGCAAAAAAAATACCGCCTCTGCTTTTCTTTATTTATCCGAAAAAGGCAATATTAAGCAAGCGAGATAAATCCGAACAAGCCTAAAACGGCTTGCTTTCGGCATATTTTCGCTTTTCGTTATTGTAAGGCGCCAGCCTAACTGCTTCCTCAAAGCAAAAATCTGCTCAAAATCAATTCCGTTTTAGGTCGCAGATTTTTTGTGAAATGGATTTTTCGTTAGGCAAGGCACAAAACGAAGTTAATCCTTTCGGATTAACGAGTATTTTAACACAGCATAGCGGGAAATCCATTCACAAAAAACTTATTCGGATTTATCTCGCTTGCCTAAAATGAAAAGGAAAAAACAATGAGCCATTTAACAGACGCTGTTTTAAGAAGAATTAAAGAGCACACCTTCTTTTATGAGCTAAACGGTGTTTTAATTGAAAAAGCAGGCTATGCAAACCGATATATGGGCGGTATTAACGCAATGTATAAGGTTTACAATAAGCTCAAAAAGAAATATTCGCATTTCATCGGCAAAACCGAGTTTAAGAAATACCCCGAAAATCAAGAGGATTATGTTTGGGTGTGCTGGTTACAGGGAATTGAAAACGCACCGCCTCTTGTTCAAAGCTGCTATAAATCAATGCAGTATCATATTAAGGACAGAAAAATCATTGTTATAACGAAGGATAATTTTTCACAATATGCCGATTTGCCCGATTATATAATTGAAAAATGGCAAAAGGGAATAATCCCGAACGCTCATTTTTCAGATATATTAAGGCTTCAACTGCTTATTCAGCACGGCGGAATATGGCTTGACTCAACGGTTTATTTAACGGGAGAGCTTCCCGATTATATAACAAAATCCGATTTCTTCGTTTACAGAGCGGGCTGGTTTGACTATGAGCTCATTAATATGGGAAGCTGGCTTATCAAGAGCAAACCAAACAATATCTTGCTAAACGAAACGCAAAACTTACTTTTTGAATATTGGAAAAGCAAGAACTATTTATGTCAGTATTTTCTTTTGCATCTGTTTTTTAAGGCGGTTTGCGAACACTACCCTGATGAATGGAAGAAAACGCCTTATTTTAATCAAATAGACCAGCATCTGCTTGCAGAGGAAATGAACCTTGAATATAACGAGCAACGCTTTTGTGAGATTACAAAAATCACTCCTGTTCATAAGCTGACAAATAAAACAGACGGCTTAAAATTTGAGAAAAACAGCTATTATTCAAGGCTTTCGGAAATCTATAAATAACAAAAAGGCTAGCAAACATGGAAAGTAATTCAACAAACAGAAACTTAAATTTTAAGAGCCCGCTTATAAAAAGCAATCAAGGCGGTAAGCGCACATATTATGTGAAAAGCTTGATTGCGGTTGCAATTTTTCTTATTCTTATAATTGTTGAGCTTGTAAAAAGCGGCGGTTATTTAGATGAGATAATCGGAGTAATCTCTGTGTTTTACATTATTTTTTCAAGAAAAAGGATTGAACGCCGAGACCTTATTTCAATAGTTATATTAGCAATTGTTGTTTTAATAGGTATTATTTCAAACATTGCATACGGCATTAATGATTCGGCATTTTCCGTTGCGGTTGATGTTGTAGCCGAAACAAAGCTTCTTTTGGCCTATTTTGCTATGAAATATTTTTTAAGCGACCGAGAAAAGCAGGCAACAATTAATATGCTTTTACCGCTTGCAAAGATATTTACAATAAGTGCTTTTGTTTTTTCTGTTATATCCCTTTTTGCAGATATCGGAATGTCAGGTTCCGTTAGATACGGTATTAGAGAATTTAAATTTATATTTGCTTTCAGTTTTCAGTATGTTGCTGTTTATATGTTGTTTTTCGGAATACTTGTTTGCAACACCAAAATGCGCGATAATGCAAGGATAGCATATTATGTTATGGCAATTATCAGCCTTGTTTTAGCAACTAAGGGCCCTCCCATTATGTTTTCCATTATTTTTGTCGGTCTTGCAATTTACTTTAAAAAACACGATAAGATTTCTCCCGCCGTATTTATTATAGGAGCGGTTATTCTTGCCGCAGCCGGATGGTTTCAGATTGAAACATATCTGCTCAATGAAAATTCACCACGAAGAATATTCTTTGAATACGCCTTCAAAACGGCGAACAAATATTTCCCGCTTGGTTCGGGATTTGCAACCTACGGCTCTGACCAGGCGGCAAGGCATTATTCAAAACTCTATTATCAATACGGCTTTGACCAGCTCAGCGGTATGAGCCCCGAAAACTCCGCCTTCCTCAGCGACACCTTTTGGCCTATGGCTATCGGACAGTTTGGCTGGATAGGAAGTATTATTTATTTAATTGTTTATATAAGAGTGTTTTTCACATTCAAAAACAAAAAATTCACAAATCAACGAAAGGCATTTATTTACGCAGTTTTTCTTCAATATATGATTCACGCCATAGGCTCTGCTATCCTTTCGAGCTCGGCAGGTCTTATCGGATTTATGGCAATTGCTCTTTTCACAATTTCCGATGATGAAAGTGAGCGTAAACGGTCTAAAATTAAAATCCATGTATAATTATCTGCGATAATATCGAGTCAACGATTCAAATCAGATTAGCTCAAAACCAGTTATAAACAGGAAATGTAAAGAGGCATATATATGAATAATTCAAAAATCAGAAATATTCTTTCAATAATACTAAAACCCATTGCATATATTTTCCCGATAAAAAAGAACCGAATTATATTCAAAAGCTATGATGATAAATATAATTGCAGTTTAAAATATATCTGCGAATATATAATGCAAAACTGCAATAATAAATTTGATTTGATATATGTTACCTCAGATAAAAAATCAGAAGAATATTTAAAAGATAAAAGCATTAAGGTTTGCAAAAGCTTAACCCTAAAGTATTTTATCTATATGTTTACTTCAAAATTTATAATA
>JALEZT010000108.1 GCA_022772725.1 Eubacterium sp. | reverse complement strand
GTAAGAAGTCCAAACGGCAATAATGAAAACGCTAATATTTCTTTGACGCTTGCATTTTTTAAATCAATTCTTTTTGCCAAAGTATTCACCTCTGTTTTATATTTTACAGGAAAAATCCTCCTGCAATTACGCGTTTCATATTATACCATAAAAGAGCCGATTAGTATAATAAAACAATCGACCGAAAAATAATTTGTTGCCTTGCACAAATTAAGCTGAATATATTTGTGCAATATACACATAAAAGAGGCTGCAAAAAAGGGCTGTAAAAATAACAGCCCTTTTTATAAGTATTCAGATTACAGTAACGCAGTATATCGGTTTTTCGCCATCTTATAATTTCGTGATAAAATCTCGTTAGACAAGGCGCAAGAGAGGGATAGTATAATCTATACATCCCGAGCGCAGCAACGCAGTATAACGGGATTTTAAGCTCTGGCTACCATCTCTCCGTATTGCTCTTTGCTCTCTTTAATGAATTTTTCAACCTGCTCGGCAGTCGGCATAGCGTCTGAACAGCTATGAGCCGAAATAAGAATTGAAGCCGAAGCGGAGCCAAATTCAAGGCAATCAATAATCTCTTTGCCTTGAAGAAGACTGTATAAGAATGAGGAGCCGTAGCCGTCTCCGCCGCCGAAGCCTTTGAGCTTAACTGCCGGGAAGGGCTTAATTGTGTAGAACTTACCGTCATTAGTATAAGCGGTTGAGCCCTCCTTGCCGTGTTTGATAACGCAGATAGAAGCACCGAAGGACTGCCAATATTTTGCAGATTCGGGGTCTGATGACTTAACGCCGACGATGCCCTCCGTTAAATCAAATTCCTCACGGGAGCCCATAATGATATCTGCATTTTGAGCAACAAGGCTGTAATAAACTGCGATTTCGTCCTTTGATTTCCAAGTGTATTCACGGTAATCAATATCGAAAACTATGCGGGTGTTATTCTTTTTGGCAAGCATCATTGCTTTGAGGCAGGCCTCTCTTGACGGGCTTTTTGCAAGAGCGGTTCCGCTGATAACGATTGCCTTGGCAGAGGCAACATACTCCTCGGTTACATCCTCGGGGGCAAGGCAGAAATCCGCAACATTATCACGGTACATAAGGATTGATGACTTTTCCTTTGAAAGAATTTCGGTAAAGGTTAAGCCGATGCACTCGCCGTTTTTAGCACGGGTAATATGGGAGGTGTCTATCCCCTCTTTATCAAAATAATTAACAACAAAATCGCCGAACTGATCGTTTGAAACACAGCCGATAAATCCAACCTTGCATCCGAGGCGGGCAAGGCCTACTGCGATATTTGCGGGAGAGCCGCCTACATACTTATTAAAATTAGACGATTCCGACAGAGGCATATACATATCGGTTGGATTAAAATCAATTGCAATTCTGCCGATAGGGATAAAATCAATTGGCTTTGACATATCAAATTCTATGTATTTCATAATTTTTACTCCTTATATTTTTACGCTTTATTATCCGTGCCGAAAATGAGAATGTGGCGTTTTGCATTTTCATAAGCACCGTAAACCTCTGCGGCTTGCAGATCATAGTAGCCGTTTATCTCATTTTCATTATAGCAAGTATGAACGGAATTTTCAACACTGTCAAATGTTGCAGTTGCTATATTTATTTTCTTTATACCTGTTTTTGAGCATTTAACAAAATCCTCGGGGCTTATTCCCGTTCCGCCGTGAAGCACAAGCGGAGCAGAAACGAGGCGGGCACATTCTTCAAGAATATCAAAGCGAAGCTTCGGAGTTGATTTATAATTTCCGTGTGCATTGCCGATTGCGATTGCAAGAGCATCAACGCCTGTTTCCTCGGCAAATCTAACAGCGTCCTCGGGCTTGGTGCAGTTTATTGCGATATCCTCGCTTCCGTCCTCTGAGCCGCCTACACAGCCGATTTCAGCCTCAACAGACGCGTCGTATTCCCTTGCGGCTTTGATTATATCAAGCGTTTGAGAAATATTCTCTTCAAGCGGAAGGTGGCTTCCGTCAAACATAACGGAGGTAAAGCCGAGTTCAAGTGCCTGCGATATTTTTTCCTTTGTTTTGCCGTGGTCAAAATGAACGGCAACGGGAGTTTTTGCGTTTTTTGCCGCCGCAACCATAAGCGGACCTATTAATTCAAGCGGAGACTGCTTTAATCGCACCTCTGCAATTTGAAGAATTACGGGGGCGTTTAGCTCCTCTGCCGCCTTTAAGACGCCGAGCACCATTTCCATATTTGCAACGGAAAAGGAGCCAACCGCATAGTTTCCCTTTTGTGCGTTGCGAAGCAAATCACGCATATTAACAAGCATAAAGAATACTCCTTAAAATTTAAGTAACGGCGAGTTGATCTGTAAGCCGAGTTCTGTTGAAGGCAATTATCTATCTTGGCGCACCGTTGCCGATACGCTCCAGCCACATTTCGAGATTATGTGCCGAGCAAGCATCCTCTCATTCTGTGTTGCAGCGGATCGGGTTTACATGGCAGCGGATGTCTCCACCCGCTCGGTGAGCTCTTACCTCGCCTTTCCACCCTTACCGTGATAAACACGGCGGTATATCTCTGTTGCACTTTCCCTAAGGTTACCCTCGGCGGCCGTTAGCCGTTATCCTGCTCTGCGCTGCTCGGACTTTCCTCACATTGATAATCAATGCGCAACTGCCCAATCAACTCGCCGAATATATTGTAAAGTATAAAATAAAAAGTGTCAATAATTTTATTATACTGTTGCAAATGATTTTTAAATATTGTAATATTTTATAGAGGTGAGAATATGCCTAACGAATAT
>JALEZT010000107.1 GCA_022772725.1 Eubacterium sp. | reverse complement strand
GAATAAAGCGTTTCGGGAGTGCTTCCGTTTTTCCATATAAGAGGAGTGGGATAACTGCCCGTTCCGAGAAGCGTATTGAGGCTTTGATTTTTTGGACGGAGCACACCATAAACACAATTATAGGAGTGATACACCTTCCTCATCGGCTTAGTGTTCCAGTTTTGGTCGTAAGAATAAAATCCCTTGCTGTCATATTCGCCTGTCGCGATAGCGATATGGCCACATCCTGATGAGCCTATGCCTGCGCTCCATACCACTATGTCGCCTGCTTTAAACTGCATTCCTTTGGTGTATGCTATTCTTGTAAAATTATTTTTAAGCGCCGAACGCAAATTAAAATTAATCCAGTAGTATTTTGCGTTGCCCCAGCTTCCTGCCTTAATGTTAAAGCATTCATATAGGTAGGCTTTGATAAGGTCAACGCACTGCGTTCCATAAGCACCGTCCCAGTCTGTTGACTTGCCGAGGTATGTACTTATGAACTGTGAGTAAGTCATTGAACCGCCTGCGCCTGTTTCGGAGCGAAGGCTCTGTAAAAATTCATCAGCCTTAATGGCCGCTTCGGAAAATGAGTTGTTTTTCCAAAAAGCAACAACTATAACCGCTATTTCAAGTAACGCTTCAACGATAGATGCTATCGTGCCCTCATCTGCTTCAATTGGGCTTTTTCCAAAAGCCTTTAATACAAGATTAATGATAACGATTAATACTGCTATCAGCCTTACGATAGTTGATTTTGAAATTTTCATTTTTTATCCTCCTTCGGCTCCTCGGGAAGAGCCATTGTTTCATTATATATTTTTGTTATTGTTCCGTTTCCGCCGAGCGAATGATATGCGTCGTAAGCTTTATTAAGAGCGTCCTTGGCATATATCGGGCAATATTGCCGTGAGGTATATTTATCATGCTGGCGAATTATTTCCGCTCTCAAAAGGGAGAGCATTCCGTTTTCAAGAGCGTCTGTTTTCTTTTTTACGCTTTTTGCATAAACTGTTATACCGGATGCGGCTCCTGAAATAATTGAAGTTATAATGACTGTAATAATCGTATTAATAACAGTTTCGCTCATCTTGCCTTTCTTCACTCTCCTTTTGTTCTTTAATTTTCATCAACTCAACATAAAGCGGATGAGTTTTTTCCACATCAACAAATTGACCGTTTTTCAGAATTTTCATCATTATCCCTCCCCGAAAGCACTCACTGTAAAGTTAATCTCGTCGCCATAAGCTGTTAAATACAGACTTTCAACGCTTGTCTTTTTGGTTGGAAAAATGACCCTTGAATCTTCTCCACAATCGTAAATTATCCGGTTTACAAAGCCGTTTTTGTCGACGATGAAATATACATCAACGGTTGCTGATTCCTTATTTGTAAGGTCAACAAGAATATCATAATGACTTAATGAAGCCGCCCCGTGCCCAATATACACATTTGTACAGGTGCTTCTCGGAAATATTATCAACTTAACCTGCTTCGTGTTATTGCTTATATTTTTAATCTCTGTTTGAATGGTATCGTCATAATTAAAAACTGTTAAGTATTGATTGCTCAAATTAGCAACTGCTTTAAGCGGATAGAAACGCGTGCGCTTGTTAGCCGTGATTTCATCTCTTATTTCCTGTGTGAAAGGAATTTCAGAGGCAGACATAGAAATTAACAGAGCGTTATCAAAAATTCCCGAGCCGTCATCAAAAATTAAATATCCCGATCCGAGAGATATATCATTATTTTCATCGTTAATTCCGAATATCAACCATACAGGAGCATATTCCAAGAAGCCTTCGTATAACTCACTTATGAATGCTTCAAATTCCTCATAGCTATACAGAACTTTCGTTTTCAGATGATTTTTAATATCACCAAAACCGATATAACCGTCTGCACCGACTTTAAGAATGCTCCCGGCGTTTTCAATTCCCTGTTGCTTGTCAATTTTAGCGTTGGCTGTTTCAACTGCTTGTTCCGCCGTTTCAACTGCCTGTTTAACCTGTGAATCAGCACCGTTTAAAAATTCGTTAACTTTTGCTGTTGCTTCGGTCAGAGCACTAAATTCATCAGAAGACTCAATTGCGCCGTCATAATCGTTACAATCATTTACTTCGATATTGAAATATGATGTTGTAAGCAATTTGCCAACGCTTTCAAATCTTATCTGCGCTTCGACTATTCCCGGTGCATTAAGCGTCTGCGTTTTCAAATCTATTGACACCGTGCTTTCATTCACAACAGAACAATTGTTAAAAACAAATTTCCCATCAGGCTTTACCGCATAAAAAATAACCGTTACATCATCTGTTATAAGATAAGGCTTTCCGCCGTCGGTAATATTAATCATCAATGTTCGAGAAGAGGAATCGTTTTTCGTTGCACTCACCGAAAATTGAACTCCGCTTTTCTGCAAATCGATTGTTTTTCTTATAATTGAATTTTGCATTTATTAACCTTCCTTCTTATTAAGTATAGAAAAAGGGGCGTATCCTGTGATACACCCCCAAAAGCCTCAAAGCCAATACTGCTTTATGTATTTAATAATGTCGCTTCTGCTTCCGTAATAACCGGTACTTTCCATATAAGCAATTATCTTTTTGCGTTCTTCTAAATCTCCGTTTATATATTGTTGCTTATATTTTTTGGTAATTGCAGTCTTTTGATTTGAAATATAATCCTTTTCCCAATCGTCGAAATCTCC